>NZ_CBDTOK010000047.1:0-28292 GCF_965361945.1 Zongyangia sp.
GCCGCCGGCGCCGCTTATGCAGGTGCCCGGGCCATGGTCACCATGAAGCAGGTGGGGCTCAATGTCGCCTCCGACCCGCTGATGAGCCTTACCTATATCGGCGTCAAAGGCGGCATGGTTATTGTTGTGGCCGACGACCCTGGCCCCATCTCCTCCCAAACCGAGCAGGACACCCGTCACTTTGCCCGGTTTTCCAAGCTGCCGGTCTTTGACCCCAGCTCTCCGGAGGAGGCCTACGCCATGGTGCGGGACGCCTTCGAGCTCTCGGAGAAATACCACACGCCGGTATTCCTGCGCCCCACCACCCGGGTTTGCCATGGCTGTGCCTCCATCGAGATACAGGAGCCGCTTCCTCGGAAAAAGCCGGAGGGCTTTGTCAAAGACCCCAAGTGGGTTATCTTCCCCCGGCTTTCCTTCCAGCGCCATGGAGAGATTGAAGTCACCCTGCCCCAGATGGGAGAAGAACTCTCCCATAGCCCCTTTAACCGGATGGAAGAGGCGCAAAAAGCCTCTTCTCACAGCCGGTACGGCATCGCCGCCGGCGGTATCAGCTATGAGTATGTAAAGGAGGCTCTGGGCGGTACCGATGTACGGCTTCTGAAGGTAGGAACCCCCCATCCCTTCCCCGAATCTCTGGCCCTGCGCTTTCTGGAGGGGCTGGATCAGGTGCTGGTCCTAGAGGAGCTGGATCCGGTCATCGAGCGGGAGCTTGTCTACCTTTGCGGCAAGCATCATCTGGATGTGCAGATTAAGGGCAAGCTCACCGGTGATGTCAAACCCGCCGGTGAAAACACCGTAGAATCGGTGAGATCCTCTATCTCCGCCTTTTTCGGGGTGACCCTGTCCGCTCCTGCGCCGGAAAAACTCCCCCCATTGCCTGTCCGGCCGCCGGTCCTCTGCGCTGGATGTCCTCACCGCGCTTCTTTCTATGCGGTAAAGCAGGCTATGAAGGGTAAAAAAGCCGTGTTTTCCGGGGATATCGGCTGCTATACCCTGGGCAACGCCATGCCCCTGGATATGGTGGACACCTGCCTTTGTATGGGCGCCGGCGTCACCATCGCCCAGGGCATCCACCGGGTAGAACCGGACACTGTCAATTTCGCTTTTATCGGCGACTCCACCTTCTTTGCCTCCGGCATCACCGGGGTGGTCAACGCCGTTTATAATCAGACCGACATCGTCCTCATTGTGCTAGACAATTCCACCACTGCTATGACCGGTCATCAGCCCCATCCCGGCACCGGACGCACCATGATGGGCGAAGTTTCCGCCGCTGTCAGCATCCCCGCAGTGCTAAAGGCCATCGGGGTCAAATCGGTGGTCACCGTCGATCCTCTGGACCTTGCCGCCGCGGTGGAGGCGGTACAAAACGCCGTCAAGGTCAAAGGCGTTTCCGCCGTCATCTTCCGCTCCCCCTGCATCGCCGTCACAAAGCCCTCCCCTGGCTACACTGTGGACCCGGCCAAGTGCATCGGCTGCAAAAAATGCATCCGGGAACTGGGATGTCCCGCTCTCGTCTGGCAGGAAAAGAAGGCGGCCATTGAGCCATCCCTGTGCTATGGCTGTTCCATCTGTGCCCAGGTATGCCCCTGCGGCGCCATCACCCTGACAGGAGGTGACAGCAAATGAACGTCAGCATCATGCTCTCCGGCGTAGGAGGTCAGGGAACCATCCTCGCCTCCAAACTCATTGCCCAGGCCGCCATGGAAAAGGGTCTCTCCGCCCGCACCGCCGAGACCATCGGCATGGCCCAGCGGGGCGGCTGTGTGGTCAGCCATGTCCGCATCGGGGAGGAAATCCACTCTCCCATGATCCCCATAAAGGGGGCTGACCTGATCCTGGGCTTTGAACCTGCGGAAGCAGTCCGCTGCCTGCCCTATCTGAAAGAGGGTGGCGCCGTGGTGGTCAGCGCCAAGGAGGTAAAGCCTGTCACCGCCGCTTTGGGCGGCACCGATTACCGCGCCCAGGATATGCTGGACTTTCTCCGCCAAAAGGTAGGGAATGTGGTCGTGGTGGATACCGAAGCCATCTGCCGGGAATGCGGCAGCGCTAAGGTTCTCAACACTGCCCTGTTGGGCGCTGCCGCCGCCACCGGCAAGCTGGGCCTTACTCCAGAAGAAATAGAAGGGGCTCTGAAAAAGCGCCTTCCTGAAAAGCTGATTCCCATGAATTTACAGGCCCTCCGCGCCGGAGCCCAGGCCAGAGTAGGAGAATAACGCCATGAAAATGAAAGAGTTCCAGTTCGAACTGATTAAAAAGCAGCTAAAAAAACTGACCGCTATCCCCGGCGGGTTCTATCAAAAGAAATTTGAGGGGATTGATATCGACGCCATCCAGTCCCAGGAGGACTTTGAAAAGCTTCCCTTTTCCTGGAAAGGCGATCTGCGGGAAGCCTATCCACTGGGATTGCAGGCGGTGCCTGACAGCGAGATTGTCCGCATCCACTCCTCCTCCGGCACCACCGGGACGCCGGTTATCATCCCCTACACCCGCAAGGATGTAGAGGACTGGGCTATTATGTTCAAGCGCTGCTATGAGACGGCGGGGGTCACCCCCTTAGACCGGATCCAGATCACCCCGGGCTATGGACTGTGGACGGCAGGCATCGGCTTTCAGGCCGGGGCAGAGCTTTTGGGCTCTATGGTCATCCCCATGGGGCCGGGCAACACCGACAAACAGCTGCGGATGATGCAGGACCTGAAAGCTACTGTACTTTGCGCCACCTCCTCCTATGCCCTGCTTCTGGCGGAGGAAATCGCCAAACGGGGGATCACCGATCAGATTCACCTGACCAAGGGCATCATCGGTTCCGAGCGGTGGGGCGAAAAGATGAGAAAGCGCATTGCCGCCGAATTGGGCGTCAAGCTCTATGATATCTACGGCTTGACCGAGGTCTATGGCCCCGGCATCGGCATGAGCTGCGACTACGAATGCGGCATGCATTACTGGGACGACTATATCTACTGCGAGATTGTGGACCCCAAGACAGGGGAAATTCTTCCCGATGGAGCCATTGGAGAGCTTGTCATCACCACCCTGCGCAAAGAGGGGGCTCCTCTCATTCGGTACCGGACCCATGACCTCACCCGCTTTTTGCCTGGGGAATGTCAGTGCGGCCTGCCCTATCCCCGCATCGACACCCTCATCGGCCGTACCGACGACATGATTAAGGTCAAGGGGGTCAACATCTTCCCCAGCCAGATTGACGAGCTTTTAAGCACCATCGAAGGCGCTTCCAGCGAATATCAGGTCATGATCGACCACCTGGGCGGCCGGGATATCCTGACCCTCTTTGTGGAGGCAAATCCCGAGGTGGACAAAGCCGCTCTGGAGCGCACCATCAAGTTCCGTTTTAAAGAGAAGATCGGCATTTCCATCGCCTGCAAACCGGTGGAAATCGGAGACCTTCCCCGCAGCGAAAAAAAATCCACCCGCATCTTCGACAACCGTTACTGAGTCTGTTTTGTATCTTCTAACAAGACGGATATTCCCGAGGGAATATCCGTCTTTTGCGTTATGGAGAGTTTTTTGTCCTTTTTCAAAAAAACATGGCGTCGGGCACCGATTTGAGATATAATGAAAATCGTGCCTGTGAGTTTTCTCACATCTGAGAAAGGAAGTTTTATCATTGTCTTATCTGCAACTGATTCGGGATTTTGCCCCCTCCTGTGAACAGGAAGCCGGGGATCAGCGTCTCATGCTTCAGCTCGCCGAACCTGATCCTGACTTCTTGCTTCTCCGCCAGTGCCTTCACGCCCATTTCACCCCCTCCGGATTGGTTTTTAACCCCGCTTTGGACAAGGTCCTTCTTGTCCACCACAACATCTATCACACCTGGAGCTGGACTGGAGGACACGCAGACGGAAATTCCGACTTCGCAGAAGTGGCCCTGCGGGAGGCCTGGGAGGAAACCGGCCTAAGGGCACGGCTCCTCTCTCCGCGGATTGCCTCCTTGGATGTACTGCCTGTCTTCGGACATGTCAAAAAGGGAGAGTATGTCAGCGCCCATCTTCATCTGTGCCCTTCCTTTTTGCTGGTGGCGGAAGAAGAGACTCCCATCGTCTGTCCGGAGGAAAACAGCGGTGTAGCCTGGTTTCCTCTCGGGGAGGTTGCCCATGCGTCAGGGGAAGCATGTATGATCCCCATTTATGAGAAACTCATCTCCCGGGCAAAAAAGTTCAAAAAGGAATCATGTCAATGAAAGATACATCCTCTCTTCGCAACCTTCTGCCGGCTTGGCAGAAGGGCCTTTCCCTGATCCCCTCCCCACTGCTCGCCTGGTACGATCAAAGCGCCCGGGTCCTGCCCTGGCGCTCCGATCCACAGCCCTACCATGTCTGGGTTTCTGAAATCATGCTCCAGCAGACCCGGGTGGAGGCGGTCAAGCCCTATTTCGACCGGTTTTTGACCGCTCTTCCCACCATCCAAAGCCTGGCGCAGGCTCCGGAGGATCAGCTTCTCAAGCTCTGGGAGGGCTTGGGCTACTATAACCGGGTCCGCAACCTGAAAAAGGCCGCCATCCAGGTGGTGGAGCGCTATGGAGGGGCCCTGCCCGCCGATTTTGACGCGCTGCGCGCCCTGCCCGGCATCGGGGATTATACAGCGGGAGCCATCGCCTCCATCGCCTTTGGCATTCCAGTGCCCGCCGTAGACGGCAATGTGCTGCGGGTGGCCTCCCGCGTCCTGTGCAGCCGGGAAGATATTTCCAAGGAAAACGTCAAAAAAGCCATGGCCCAGGCTATCTCCTCCATCCTGCCCCGGGAGCGGGTAGGAGATTTTAACCAGGCCCTTATGGAGCTAGGCGCCATGATCTGCCTCCCCAACACTCCACCCCGATGCCTTCTCTGCCCGCTACAGGGGATATGTGAAGGCTTTTTACAGGGGATGGCGGAGAAACTCCCGGTAAAAGCCGCTAAAAAGCCGCCAAAAACGGAGGAAAAAACGGTCTGCGTCTTGATTTATGATGGAAAAGTAGCCCTGCGCCGCCGGCCTGCCTCCGGTCTGCTGGCGGGAATGTGGGAACTTCCCCACTGGGAAGGGCATCATGGTGCCAATGAAATGAAGGACCTGTTAGCAACATCCGGTATCCAAGCAGGAGAAATAAGCCTCCTTCCCTCCGCCCGCCATATCTTCACCCACCGCGTTTGGGAAATGGAAGGATTGGCCGTCCACTGTCAGGCTGACGCCCTGCCAGAAGGCTGGGTGTGGGTCTCCCTAGAGGAATTGGCCGAGCAGTATGCCCTTCCCGGAGCTTTTGCCTCTTTTGCCCGGTTGCTGCCGGGACTTATCGGGCCGTCATCCACGGCCCCATCAAACCCATGAAAGGAAGATTTTGTTGGAGCATCCAACTCTCATCAATAGTTATGCCAAGGGATTCCGGGATGGAATCCCTATTGGGCTGGGATATCTGTCCGTCTCCTTTACCTTTGGTATGATGGCCGTCTCCATGGGGCTGCCGGTCTGGGCCGCTGTCCTCATCTCCATGACCAACCTGACCTCGGCAGGCCAGTTTGCCGGGCTCTCTCTCATTGTCTCCGGCGCACCAATGGTGGAGATGGCGCTGACCCAGTTCATCATCAATCTGCGGTATGCCCTCATGTCCCTCTCCCTCTCCCAGAAGCTGGACAAGACGGTTACCACCTTTGAGCGCTGTCTCATCGCCTTTGGCAATACCGACGAAATCTTTGCCGTCTCCTCCGGGCAGAAGGGGACGGTGGGCAAGCGGTATATGGCGGGGTTGATCACCGCCCCCTACCTAGGCTGGACCTTAGGCACCCTCGTTGGCGCCGCCGCCAGCACCATCCTTCCCACCTCCATCCGGACGGCGTTGGGGATCGCTATCTACGGCATGTTTATCGCCATCATTGTGCCTCCGGCAAAGCATCTCAAATCTGTGCGGATTGTTCTCGCAATCTCGGTAGTCCTCAGCTGCCTGTTCGCTTGGCTTCCCCTGCTCAAAAGCATTTCCAGCGGATTCGTTATCATTATCTGTACCATCCTAGCCGCTGCCTTCGGCGCAAAATTTTTCCCGGTAGAGGAGGCTGAGTAATGGATATTCCCCGCTTTTTACTCTATGTCCTGGTGATGGCAGGGGTCACCTATCTTATCCGCATGCTGCCTCTGGCCATCTTCCGCAAAAAAATTGAGAGCAAATTTATCAAGTCCTTTTTGTTTTATGTCCCCTACGCCGTTTTAGGCGCCATGACCTTTCCCGCCATCCTTTCTTCCACCGGTTCCCTTTGGTCTGCCTTAGCCGGATTTGCCGTGGCCATCGCGCTGGCCATCCGGGAAAAGGGGCTGCTCACCGTGGCCATGTCCGCCTGTGGCACCGTGTTTTTGGTGGAGCTTGCCATGAGGATGTGGATCGCCTAAATCTTCCAAAGAAAAAAGCCGGCTGCTTGCCGGCTTTTATTTTTTCTTTATGCCATTGACGATTCTGGTTTGGATGTTTTTCTCTCAGCACGGATCTTATCTACCCGGCGCTCTGACATGCTTAGCACCGTGAATTCTACCCCGCCTACAGTGACGGAGGGATGCTCGTTCTCCTCCGGAATACGGCCCAACTGACCGGTAATATAGCCACCGATGGTGTCGTAGTCATCTTCGTCATCAATCTTGATCTCAAAGAGCCGTTCCACCTCTTCAATATCAGTGGTCCCGTCAATGGTAAAAACATTGTCTGAGAGCTTGGAGATATCCTCCTCTTCCTCGTCGTATTCGTCCTGGATACTGCCCATGACAGATTCCACCACGTCCTCCATGGTGACTACGCCAGAGGTGCCGCCGTATTCATCCACCACAATGGCAAACTGCATCTTTTCCGCTTTGAGCTGGGTAAACAGTTCCGCACAGGAGATAGTCTCCGGTACAAACATAGGCTTTCTCATCACATCTTTTAAAGAGAACGCCTCACTGCAGCTAAGGTAGTGGAGCAAATCCTTGACATAGACCACGCCAACGATGTCATCCATATCCTCTTCAAACACCGGGATACGGGAATGACCGGAGCTGGTGGCTTCCTCCACCAACTTTTCTATAGAGGTTTCCACCTCTACCGCCGTCATTTCGGTGCGGTGGGTCATAATATCCCCTGCTGTCCTGTCATCGAACTCGAAGATATTATCGATCATCTCTTTCTCGCTCTCTTCGATGTTGCCGTTTTCCTTGCCCACATCCACCATCATCCGGATCTCTTCCTCGGTGGCCTCTTCCGGCTTTTCATTGGGATCGATCCCAAACAAACGCAGCACCCCGTTGGTGGAGGCAGATAGAAGCGCTACAAAGGGCTTTTCCACCTTATAGATCACCGCCAAAGGCCGTGCGATGGCGAAGGAAATCTTCTCACTGCTGGCCATTGCCAGCCGTTTGGGCACAAGTTCGCCGAAGATTAGGGTGATATACGAAAGAATAATCGTAATTACAATAATAGAGACCAACTGCACCAGCGCCGGGGATACCGGCACGTTGCGGAAAGCATAGACAATGTATTCCGCAAAGGTGTCTGCCGCCACAGCCGATGCCAGGAAGCCGGAAAGGGTAACGCCTACCTGGATGGTAGCCAAAAATCGGGAAGGCTCCCCTGTCAGCCGCAGCAGGATCTCTGCCTTTTTGTTCCCCTCTCCCGCCTGATGCTTCAGTTTATTGTCATTGAGGGAAATAATGGCGATTTCCGCCATAGCAAAAAAAGCGTTGGTGCCAATGAGTATAATCAGTAATACAATGTAGAGCCACAAACTTCCGTCGGGTTCCATAAGACATCTCCTTTTTCACATAAATTGAATATACTATATCTGTTTTTCCCCCATTCGTCAAATGCCCCTAAGGGCAAAAAACAGCCGCTTTGGGCCGCTTTGGGCCAAAGCGCTCTATTGTCGCCCGCTACTTTTGATTTTTGCCTTCCAGAAAAACCTCACCCGGCAGCGCGCCTTTATGGTGCTTGCGCCTCTCATCCAGAAAGGATATAATGGTAAAAAAACGTGAACTTAGGGGGTATTTTATGAAGCGTTCTATTTTTATCAGCAACATTATCCAGGAAATGGCTGACTATGACAAGGGTTCTCCCAAACACATCAACCATTTCCTCAAGGTATTCTCCTATGCCCGGACCATTGGCATTCTGGAAGGGTTGGACAAAGAAACCCGGCTGATTCTGGAAACGGCGGCGGTTCTTCACGACATAGGCATTCCTATCTCCAAGGAGAAGTACGGCTCTAGCGCCGGTCATTATCAGGAGCTGGAAGGGCCTCCTATTGCCGAAAAATTGCTAAAAAAATACGCGGTCTCTGAGGAACTGATCCAGCGGGTCTGTTATCTTATCGGGCATCATCATACCTATTCTGCCATTGATGGCATGGACTATCAGATTTTAATCGAAGCCGACTTCCTCGTCAACTGCGATGAGGAGAAAATGACCCCGGAGCAGATTGATCATATCCGCAGTAAATATTTCCGGACCAAAACCGGAAAACGTTTGCTGGACGACCTCTTCCCTCCTAAAGCTGAAAATCCGTGAGGATTTTATTTTATCTTTCCTGCGGATCCTTTCGAGGCTGAAAATCCGGACAGGCCGGATCATCCCTTCCAATGCGGGTCTTCTCCCCAATCTTATAGTTGCGGCTGAAAAAGCCGCCCTTCCTTCGGCAGAAGAAGCAGGGAGGCCGGCGGTAGGCACTCCCCCGGTCATCAGCATAAAAGTATTGGCACTCCCAGCATTTTCTCTCCACACGCGCTCACCTCTTTGTTTAGTATACCACAAACCAGCACCCATTACGACGGCACATTTGCGCGCTTTTCTCCACGCGGCAGCGCCAGCATAAACCAAGCGTCAACCTCCGATCTTAATATTGCAGGAGAATTGGCAATATGTTACACTGGGGATAGGAAACGAGGAAAGGATGCTGACTTGATGCATATTGTTTTATTAGAGCCTTTGGGGATTTCTGAAGAGATACTGAATTCTTATACAAAGCCTCTGCTGGAGGCCGGACATACCTTCGCCGCATACCCCAAAGATACAGACCCCCAGGTACAGATACAGCGCGCAAAAGATGCCGATGTGATCATGATCGCCAACATGCCTTTGACCGGCGATGTCATCCGGGCCTGCAAACACCTTCGGTTTATTGACGTGGCTTTTACCGGTGTTGACCATGTGGATTTAGCCACAGCCAAGGAAATGGGGGTTGCCGTCAGCAATGCTGCGGGTTATTCTACCCAGGCGGTGGCAGAACTCACCCTCTGCATGATGCTTTCCCTGCTGCGGAACGTTCCTCAGGTAGATGCCCGCTGCCGGGAGGGTAAGACAAAAGATGGCTTAGTTGGCCGAGAACTAGCTGGAAAGACCGTAGGAATCGTTGGAACCGGCGCTATCGGCCTTCGCGTCGCCCAGCTCTGCAAGGCCTTTGGCTGCAGGGTCATTGCCTATGCCCCCCGTCCCAAGGAAGCCGCTCAGGGCTTGGTGGAGTATGTTTCTTTGGAAGAACTCCTATCTCAATCGGATATTGTCTCCCTCCACTGCCCCCTCAACGACAGCTCCCGTCATCTGATCAACAAAGAGAGGATCGCCATGATGAAAACCTCGGCGCTTCTCATTAATGCGGCCAGAGGTCCTGTGGTAGATTCTGCCGCTTTGGCCGATGCTCTGAACAATGGCGCTATCGCCGGAGCCGGCATCGACGTCTTTGAGGACGAGCCTCCTCTCGATCCATCCCATCCTCTGCTACACAGCAAAAATACCATCGTCACTCCCCATGTGGCCTTTGCATCCCAGGAATCCATGGTGGCGCGGGCACAGATTGTCTTTGACAATATCCTCCGATGGGCCGCCGGAAAACAGCAAAATATTGTTCTTTAAAGCGAATTCGCATTTACTTCCCCTTGAAAGATGCTAACAGCACGCCTCCAGAATAAAAAAAGCTATCCACGCATCAACATTGCTGCATGGATAGCTTTTTTCCTGACCGCTCCTGATTCCCTTTTAAGGAGAAAGCTACAGCGGCCGATCCGTTTCGGTTAGGAGTTTCTGTCCGTCCCAGTAAATAAGTCAATGGAAACATCGAAATAATCGGCGAATAAAATGAGGGGATTGTAATCTGCTTCTCTCTCCTCATTTTCATAGCGGCTAATTGTGTTCTGAGCTATGTTAAAATTTATTCCAAATTTCAGCTGAGAAATTTGTCTGCTTTTTCGAAGCTTTTTAAGAATAAATATATGCATTCTCCTTGACATCACTATCTCAAAATGGCATTATTTTATTGTCACATTTTGGTATATAATGGAGGGAGTTCAATGATTTGGGGAATTCTTCTGTCTGCTTTTGGTTTGGGAGGCACGTTTGGGTTCTGGAATTATATCGCCAACGATATCCGCTACAGCTATAGAAGCCCTTTCACAAGCCATGAATTGACCATTCTATGTCTGCTCTTTCTTTCCATTGCCATGCTTCTTGCCGGTATTCTGGTAATCATTTTCGCTGTCATCCGAAAGAATAACCAGGATAGACTCCAGCGGGTAGAGCGGATGGGGCCTGGCAACCAGATGGCGGGGGTCTGCCCCCAATGCGGATTAAACATTACATCTGGGACAGAGATATGCCCCAGATGCGGTTATTCTATGATAAAAAGCGAGGAGGAATTATAATGGCGAGATCTACTTTCACCATTCCCTATCAGTGCAGCTTTGAAGAAGCGCAGAAAAAGGTAGAATCTATTCTGCAGGACAACGGCTACCATCCCCAGGTGATCAAAACCGGTGAAAATGTGTGGAAAAATGGAGTCGGGATGCTGACGGCCATGAAATTTGTAAAGGTAGAATATGGTCCCGGACAAATTCAGCTCTCCGCCTGGGTACAGGTTGGCATCGGCAGCGTGGGCGGTGGAGAAATGGATTTAAATGGTGTTGTTGGGGCCATCCCCAAGAAGCAGCTGTTAAAATTAATTGAGAAGATCAAACAAGCTTTTTAAAAAGTAGTAGAAGTCGGCCCCCTTTTCATTAGTTTTAGCTTTCACACGAATCATCTCAAATAAGCCTCCAAACTTAATTGGTTTGGAGGCTCATTTTGATCATCCAGGCATTCATCTTCACTATTTTGTAATGTCCGCTACCATCTTTGATTGCTTTTGCCTTTGCTTTTCTTTTCTAAATAGTATGGATGCAAAATGTTCATAAAATCTCTCTTGATTGGGGGCTGTTCTTCCTCTATTATATTTACGTTATATATAATATAGCAAATAACTGAATAGGAGGCTTACTATGGATGTACTGGTCTTTAAAGACAAGGTATGGGATCTGATGCGCAGCATCAATGAAAATATCAACAATACTTTCCTGCGGATCAGCGAAGAACATGGGCTTACCATGCTGCAATTTCGTACCCTACTCATTGTCCGGGACGGCACCGTGGGCAGCATCGGCACATTGGCCCACTCTTTGGGTGTTGCCAGCGCCAATGCTTCTTCCATGTGCAAGCGGCTGGAAAAGGAAGGTTTCCTTTCCCGCATCCGTGATACCCAGGATGAACGGGTGGTTAGCCTCCATTTGACCCCAAAGGGTCATGCCACTGTCCAGGCCATTGAGGATTCTCTCCGCGTCAAATTTTCCCCTGTGATGGAAAATGAGCCAAAGGAAAAGATGCAGGCCATTGTATCCGGATTGGAAAGCCTCAATCAACTAATGGAACGGCTCTCAGCCGTCCTGAAAGACAGTGAGCAGCAGTAAATATTCCCTTACAAAGGAGGAAACAGCATGCAGGAGCAGAAAACCCCTAAAAAACCACTGATCTACTATGCTTGTATTGCCCTGGTAGTCCTTATCTTTCTGAATGCCCTTGTCTTCCCCATGTTTTCCACCCAAATCACCGAAGTGGATTACAGCACATTCTTAACCCAGGTACAAAATCATCAGGTGACCAAGGCGGAAGTCAGTGATACACAGATCGCCTTTATCGTTCCGGACGAAAATGGCAGGGACAACTATTATGTCACCGGCCGAATGGATGATCCCGATCTCACCCAAACCCTATTTGATGCCGGTGTGCAATTTGGAAAGGTCATTCCCCAGGAAAGCTCCCCCCTGCTTTCCTTCCTCTTGACCTGGATCCTTCCCACCCTGATCTTCTTCGGTATCGGCGTCTTGCTTATGCGTTCCCTGCAGAAAAAGGCAGGCGGACAAAATGCCATGACCTTTGGCAAGAGCAATGCCAAAATCTATGTATCAGCGCAAACCGGAAAAACCTTTGCCGATGTGGCCGGTCAGGATGAGGCAAAAGAGGCACTGACTGAAATTGTGGATTTTCTCCACAATCCTCAGAAATATGCTGATATTGGTGCAAGCCTTCCCAAAGGCGCATTGCTGGTAGGCCCTCCGGGAACCGGTAAAACCCTATTGGCCCAAGCTGTGGCCGGTGAAGCCAAAGTTCCCTTTTTCTCCATTTCCGGCTCGGAATTCGTGGAAATGTTTGTAGGTATGGGTGCCGCGAAGGTCCGCGACCTGTTCAAACAGGCCCAGGAAAAAGCTCCCTGTATCGTCTTTATCGACGAAATCGACACCATCGGTAAAAAAAGAGACGGCGCTATGGGGATTGGCGGAAATGATGAGCGGGAACAGACCCTCAACCAGCTGCTTACCGAAATGGATGGCTTTGACGGCAGAAAGGGTGTTGTCATCCTCGCCGCCACCAACCGGCCCGAGACGCTGGATAAGGCCCTGCTCCGCCCAGGCCGTTTTGACCGCCGCATCCCGGTGGAGCTGCCCGACCTTCAGGGACGTGAAGCTATTTTGAAGGTTCATGCCGCCAAGGTCAAAACAGATGGAAACATTGATTACAACGCCATTGCCCGCGCTACTTCCGGCGCCTCCGGCGCGGAGCTTGCTAATATCGTCAATGAGGCGGCACTCCGGGCGGTGAAATGCGGACGCAAAGCTGTCTGCCAAAGCGACCTGGAGGAAAGCGTCGAAGTGGTCATCGCCGGCTACCAGCGCAAAAATGCTGTCATCTCCCCGCGGGAAAAGGAGATCGTCTCCTACCACGAAATCGGACACGCTTTGGTTGCCGCCCTCCAAACCGATTCTGCTCCTGTTCATAAAATTACCATTGTGCCCCGTACCTCTGGCGCTCTGGGTTATACCATGCAGGTAGATGACACGGAGCGCGCCCTTCTCTCCAAGGAGGAGGCTTTCAACAAAATCGCCACCTTTACCGGAGGCCGGGCTGCGGAGGAGCTGATCTTTGGCACCTTTACTTCCGGCGCCTCCAACGATATTGAACAGGCTACCAAGCTGGCCCGCTCCATGGTGACCCGCCTAGGTATGAGCAAGGAATTTGACATGATGGCCCTGGAAACCGTCGACAACCAATATCTTGGCGGCGACGCTTCCCTTGCATGCTCTCCCGAAACCTCTGCCAAAATTGATGAAGAGGTCCTAGCACTCATTAAAAGCGCCCACGAAAAGGCAATCGGAATCCTCAAGGATAACATCGACAAGCTTCATGAGCTGGCGCATTATCTTCTGGAAAAAGAAACTATCACCGGAGAAGAGTTCATGACGATCCTGAAAAAGTAGAGACTGCTAAACGGTACTTCTCATTTTGTTCTCCCGACGATTGAAAAGGAGGTTTCTCACAATGAATTGGCTGCGCAACTTTCTTTATGGCCGCCATGGTTCCGACGCCCTTTCCTTCGCCCTGATGATCTTGTTTATCATTCTTTCCATCCTAGGGCAGCTGCTTCGGTGGCCGGTTCTCTACTTTTTGGCCTATATCCCCCTGATCCTCTGTTTTTATCGAATGCTTTCCCGCAACCATGAAAGACGTTACAGGGAAAACGAGGCATTTCTTAAATTCTGGCGTCCCATCGGTCATTGGTTCTCCGTCCGGAAAAACCGGGCCATGGATAGCAAAACCCATCGCTACTACAAGTGCCCTCAGTGTAAACAGACCCTGCGGGTGCCGAGAGGAAAGGGAAAGATTGAAATCAGTTGTCCCAAATGCGGGAAAACCTTTGTCAAGAAAACCTGATACGGAACCTTTGCCCCATCAGCATAACAGCTCATGGGCAAAATACATGAAAAAGCGGTCCATGCCTTTTATGGCGTGGACCGCTTTCTCTGTTAACTCCTGGATTGGGTTAAAGGCTATCATTTTTTACACGGTATAAGCATCCATCGCCGCCCATGAGGGCAGTCAGCTCTTCGATGCGCTCTAATGGGAACGGCGGCTGGGATAGCGGCTTCACGGCAATGGACATCAGCTTCATCGGATTGTCATCCGCCGCCACCCGGTTGGAGCTCAAATGTCCGCACCGCCGGCAGCGGTGTATAATTGCCCATTCCCCATTTTTTCTCACCCATACACCCACTGGATCCATAATGCCGCCGCAGTCAGCCTCCCGGTCGCCGGGTTCAATATCCAGATGCAGGCTGCTCAGGCAGTTGGGACAGTGGTTGCGATGGTCGCTGCCTGCTCCGGCTGCCACCACCGGCCGGCCGCATACTTTGCAGGTGAAAGTATCGTTACAGGCATGGGTCTTGTAATAGCCCTTCTCAAATGATTTTCTCTTATTCTCTCGATTCATTGGGTCATTGCTCCTTGGATGCCCCATGCTGCAACATGGTGGCAAGATATTTTTTTAATCCATCACGATATTTTTGGGTCAGCCGCAGGTATTCCTGTTGTTCGTCTTCTGTCCACTCTTTCCAAATTTTATTTTCAATTTCAAAGAGCGGCTGAATCTTTTCCGCCGCATAGGTTTTTCCCTTTTCCGTCAAACAGACCACGGTATTTCTTCCCTTGCCCTGCGCGAGGTATACAATTTCTTCTTTTTCCAGCTTCCTAATGGCGGAATTGATCGTCTGTCTGCTGATGCCGGTTAATCTGCTGATTTCGCTCTGTAAGCAGCTGGTCCCTTTTTCACATATGACATATAAAATGTTCTGTACGCTATCCGAAATATCCATCTTTACGGCTGCCTCGTGGTAGAGTGCGTTGATTTCCCCCGCCAAATAGGTATATTGTCTCGCCTTGAGATAATGCATCCTTTCATCTCCTTGTATGATTTCGTACATATATATTATATCCGATTTCGTACATATGTCAATAGATTGCCCCAAACTTTCTGGTTTTCCTATTCTTCTTAAGCTACCGTATTTCTTTTGTTTGATACAAAAAGAAGCGCCCGATGCAATGCGGGCGCTTCTTCACAGTTGTTTTCCTGTAATTTTATCAAGCTTTCTCCATGGCTCCATCTTTTTGGCTAGACCGAAACCTTCTTCCTTAAGATGGACCCTGGAGGGAAAGGTCTTTCGCAGGCAAAGGAAAATTCCATCGCCGCATGGGGTGCGGAATCAATGGGCTCCCCGGCTCCATTTTTCAGCTCCCGGACCTGCAGCCGCTCTGCCTGATTCCGCGGCGGCAGCACCTCAATCCAGTCTCCCTCGCCGAATTTGTTGCGCTGCTCTCCATAGAGGACGC
The DNA here is from genome assembly GCF_965361945.1 of Zongyangia sp. Taxonomy (NCBI): domain Bacteria; kingdom Bacillati; phylum Bacillota; class Clostridia; order Eubacteriales; family Oscillospiraceae; genus Zongyangia; species Zongyangia sp. The sequence goes on from NZ_CBDTOK010000047.1 coordinate 15,467, forward strand.
CATCCTCCCACCGGCGGACAACGCCAATGACATCAAAGGAGCGGATATAGCCCCCATTCTCATAATACTGTCCCTGCTCCGGCCTTCCGAAATAGAAGCCGGTGGAATACTGGCGGTGGCTGACCTTCTTGACCTCTTCCAAAAGCCAGCTATCCAGCTGGAAATGGGCAGGATCCCGCAAATACTGATCCACCGCACAGCGGTAGGCATTGGTCACCACCGATACATAATAAGCAGATTTGGCTCTTCCTTCAATTTTTAAGGAGGTGATTCCCGCTTGGACCAGTTTGTCGATATGCTCAATCATACACAGGTCCTTGGCGTTGAGGATATAGCTCCCCTTCTCGTCCTCCTCCAGCTTATAGTATTCACCTGGCCGCTTCTCCTCCATCAGATAGTAGCCCCAGCGGCAGGGCTGGGCGCAGGCCCCCCGGTTGGCATCCCGGTGGGTCATGTAGCTGGAGAGCAGGCATCTTCCCGAAAAGGACATGCACATGGCGCCGTGGACAAATGCCTCAATTTCTAGATCCGGCGGCGTCTTTTCCCGGATTTCCCGGATGGCGTCCAGACTCAGCTCCCGGGCCAGAACCACCCGTTTGACTCCCAGCCGATAAAGCTCATTGGCGGTGAGATAGTTGACGATACCGGTCTGGGTGGACATATGGATTTCCATCTCCGGTATCTCTCTTTTGCAGAGCATAAGCACCCCAATATCCGCCACAATGAGGGCGTCTACTCCAATATCCGCTAAAAAATGCAGATAGTCCGGCAACCGCTGGATTTCATCATTGGAGGGAAGGGTATTGCAGGTCACATAGACCGGCACACCCTTGCTGTGGGCAAGCTCTACCGCCTGCTCCATCTGCTGCCGGTCAAAGTTTTGAGGCGTTGCCCTCATACCGAATTCTTTTCCTCCCAGATAAACGGCGTCAGCGCCAAAGGTGAGCGCTGCTACCAGCCGCTCAAAGTCCCCCGCAGGCGCCAGCACCTCCGGTATTTTCTTTTGGATGGCCATATGCTTTCCCCTTTTCTCAACTCCAAACAGCCGCCGCTCTTCTTACAAGCGGCGGCTGCCTTTTAGCCATTCTCTTCGTCTTGGGTGGCGATGCCGTTGGTCTTGCCGTCGCCCACCTGACTGGCGGTCGCTATATTTCTCAAATGCTCATCCAAGGTCGCCGCATAGTAATAGGTGCCTTCGGAATCGGTGACGAAGTAGAAGTAATTTGTGCTTTCCGGATAAACTGCCGCCTTCAAGGCCGCTACACCCGGGCTGCAGATTGGTCCCACCGGAAGCCCGGTGCACACATAGGTGTTATAGCTGTCGTACATCTCCTGATCCGCCACCTGGAGATAAGGCTTGATATCCGTTTCAACATAGTTGATGGTGACGTCGGATTGCAGGAGCGGATAGGTATCCTGGTTATTCAGGCGGTTGTGGAAGACGCTGGAAACCATGTTCATCTCTTCCACTTCGCTGGATTCCCGCTGGATAATGGACGCCAAGGTGACCACCTCATCCATGGTCATCCCCAGCTCCTCAGCGCGGTTGGAAAGCTCACTGGTCCAGTTTGCATCAAAGGCCCGCAGGAATTTGCTGACCACCGAGTCTACATTTTCTCCCACATAGAATTCATAGGTATCGGGGAAAATATAGCCTTCCAGCTTGAGGTAGCGGTTTTCGCTGGGCGGGATATTGGCCACAAAGTCAAACCGGGAATAATCGTGTTCGTTGAGGGCGGTGATAAATTCATCCGCTGAGCAAACCCCATTTTCCTCCAGCAGGTCGGCAATATCATGGGCTGTGAGACCTTCAGGGAAGGTGACTTCCACAGTGGCGTCATCCGACAGTCCAGCGGTGAGGGTGATGATGATCTCATCATAGGACATTTTGGGGTTGAGTACATAGGTGCCGGGAACAAACTCCGTCTCCTCATCTTCATCATTTCGTGACTGGGAGTAGAGGGTGAAGATGGTCGGTTCACTGATGACCCCATTCTCCTTGAGGATCCGGGCCACATCGGAGACGCTGGAACCCTCCGGAACTGTGATCTCCACCTGTACATCCTGCTTGTTAAAGCCAAACAGATCATTGGCGCCCTGCAAGATGAAATAGGACATAAAAAGGGAAATTCCCATGACAAAGCCAATGTAAATCAAAACCCTGGCTGTCCGGCCCAGTCTTTCAAAGCGGCGCCGCAGCTTGGATTTTTTGGCGTCGTTCCCTCCTGTTGGCCGGTTTCCTCTTCCAGGAGCCGGAGAGCTTCCTCTTTCAGGCGTCCTGGGAGGAGGGTTGCCACCGCTTTTTGTCCGATGGCTTACCCCAGGGCCGGCGCCAGGATCAGGAATTTCATAATACTCCCGGTCGGTGATATTCAGCTTAAACTCATGCTTGGGCGGCTCTGGATTTTTGGGCCCGCTGTATTCCTCCTGGAACAGGGGCAGATCATCCGGCTTATCTAAACTGCTTCCGCTTTGGAAGGTAAAGCCGTCTTCTTTTGCTTGGTCCTGTGGATTCTGGTCATCGCTGTCTGCCTTGAACCTTTTCATCAGTTCTTCAAAATCATCGCGATTGTCCAAATTACTCCACCTCCTTACCCTTGGTCTCTGCATCTGTCGGTGCGGATGCTTGGCATCCGTACACAGCCAAGCCCATATCTGGCAACATTGGCAATAAGAAAAAATTTTTCAGAAAAGCTGTAACCAGCTTTTGTTTTTTTACATAGTATAAAGCAAATCAACACAAAGAGGTGACAACATTATGTGTGGAAACAACGGTTGTACATGGATCATTCTTTTGATCATCATCCTGCTCTGCTGCTGTGGCGGTTGCGGCGGTAACACCTTCAGCGGCAACGATTGTGGTTGCGGTAATAACTGCGGCTGCTAGTCATCCACTGATGGGGGCGTCCGGCCCCGAAAAAAACATAAGCGAACATCACCGTATCCCGACCAAAAGCCCTTGTATTGCCATACAAGGGCTTTTGCCTTGCCGGGATTTTTATGATTTCATCTTATTATTCCCCGGCTGGGAAGGTTTACCCCTCTTTGCCGTGGCACGGAGATACCGGTCGGTGACAATTAAATCCATAGAGACGTCATAGCGGCCGTGATAAAGCCGGTATTTGACAAATTCACTGTATACAATTCCCACCCGAGGGCCCGGATGGGCGGATAAAAATCGGTCGTAATAGCCCTTGCCATATCCCAGGCGATAGCCGTTATAATCAAAGCAAAGGCCGGGCACAATGCTCAGCGCTCTGGAAAAATCGGTGACCTTCACAGCCCGCTCTGGGTCTGGCTCCAGCACCCCAAAGGTTCCGGGGGCAAGATCATCCAGGGAGGAGATATAGAAAAATTCCATGACACTGTGCTCCGGGTCGGTGCATCTAGGCACAGCCACCCGTTTGCCGTGACGAAGCGCCTCCTGGATCAGGGCTTTGGTATCCACCTCAATGGAGGTGGAGACATAGCAGAAAATCTGCTTGGCCTGTTTATATTGATAAAGGGCCTGGACCCGTTCCTTGATCTTCTGGTCCTTTTCCTTTTTCAGCTGGGGATCCATGTCCCGGCGCTTCTGCTTGACACTATCCCGCAGCTGGCGCTTATACTGGCGGATGTCGCCCTTTACCTGCATTGGAGAGACTCTCCCAGGATCTTGGCCCGCTCTTCCCCTTTCAGACAGGCGACCAGGGCAAGGCCAAAGTCGACGGCCACGCCAGCGCCTTTGGCTGTGATGATCTTTCCGTCGACACATACGCTTTTTTCGCTTATTCTGGCCCCAGTCAACTCCTGCTCATAGCCGGGGAAGCAGATAGCTTCCTTACCCGCCAGCAGGCCCTTGTGGCCCAGAATGGACGGCGCCGCGCAGATGGCGCCAATATACAGATTATGCTCTACCGCATAGTCAATGCAGCTTTGTACCCCTGGGGATTTTTCCAGATTCAGGGTACCCGGCATGCCACCGGGGAGCACGATCATCTCAAGATCTTTTCCGTCTATATCGGTCACGGTAGCATCGCAGCCCACCGCAATACCGTGGGAGCCGACGATGACGTCGCTTTCCACCCCTACGATTTTCACATCCAGCTCCGCCCGGCGCAGAATGTCAATGGGGGCAATTGCCTCCGTCTCCTCAAAACCATTTGCCAAAAATACATAGATCACAAAAGTCCCTCCCATCGGTTATCTAGTCCAACACCAAGTTGCAATAGGGAGCATCCAGAAGCTCCCGGCCGGTCAGCCGCTCTGACAAGGACAGCAGTCCCCTATCCTGTACCTCTCCCAGATATACCGCCGCGGCGAACTCCCGCTTTTCCCCTAAGCCCATAAAAAGAGGGCTGTCAGCGGCCAGCCGCAGTTCAAACAAATCCTCGTCAAAGGCGCTGAGCAGGGCACGGCAGACCATCGTCTCATCCCTAGCGCCGCATTCCTTGACGGCAATCTTATTTTTTATTTTATAACATACCACATAACCATGTCCATAGTCTGTAGAAAATCTTAATATTTTTCCCTCTTGGAACTGGTTTTCCTCCATCACATAAGAAAGCGCCTGCTCATCCCACCGGACAAACAGCCCCTGGCGGCTGAAAAACTCCTCCCGCAGGGCGTAAAACTCCTTGGCCGTCACCTCTTCCAAGGTCAGTGGCTTTTGCAGCGCCGGTCCCTGCTGCGCCAGATGAAGAATCTCCTCTCGGGAGAGCCGCACCTGCCGCACCGAGAAGGTGGGGAGATATCCCCGCTTGCGGTAGAACTGGAAGAGGCTCTCTTCCGCCGGCACCAGCACCGATACCAATATCTCATGCTTTCTCATCCAGCGATGGGCATACTCCAGCAGGGCGCTGGAATATCCCCGGCCCTGATACTCCGGCAGGGTGGCCACCCCATAGACATACCGGGAGGCAACGGTGCCCCTATCCGTGACAATTTCGCAGGGCAGCATAGCCAGCATTCCCACCGGAAGGCCATGGTTGAGATAGACCAAGGTCTCCTCCGGACGGAAACGGCGGTCAAAGTAAAGGGAGATATACCCTTCTTCATCGCCAAAGCACCGGCGCCAAATCTCTTTGAGGGCCGGCACCATACTTTTCTCCGCAAACTGGATCATCAAGGGTTCCCCCTTTCTTTATTTGAGGGTCGCGGTGTATTTTTCCAGAAGGATGGCCGGTTTATAGGAGAGCTTGGCCTTCCGCAAGCCCTCGTCCCCCACGTCGTCCTCCCGGTTGACATACTTATAGTCCATACAGTTGTGGCGTACAAATTCCTGGTTGATGATGGGATAGGCTCCCTGCACCTCTGCGAATGCCTTCTCAATATGGACAATGAAGGTATCGCTGGAAAGAGGCGCGCCGATGGAATAGGCGACTATCCCTTCCTCCTTGGTGCGGATAAGGCCCCCCTTCAGGCCCTCATCAAAGAAATGGTCCAAGGCTTTCTTGACGGCGCAAAGCTCCTGTTTCAGGCTGGGATCATTGCAATTGCCCTGCTTTTCGCACCAGATTTTATTCATGGCCCGACATTCCTCGATGTTTTCGGCGGTGATGGGTTCATAAACCCAGTCGGGATGATTTTGCTTAAATTTGGTGATGTGGTTGCGCTTGCCGTGGTATTTTTTCCCCGAAAGGGTGGCAAGATCCACTGTATTGTAAATATAGTCAAACCCGTCCCGGTATTCCTCAAAGGCGAACCGACCCGGAAAGAGGGTTTCCAGCAGCGCTACATTTTCCTTGACAATGCCATGCATCTGAAAAGGACATTCCCGCTCCTTGGCGTCCTGTATCAGCGCCTCGATGACAGGGGCAATATCCCCGCTTCCGGAGGGATAGAGATAGCTTCTCTCCTCAATGCCGGAGCGGACACAATAATATCCGTCCACCTGGGCCACCTGGATGTGATAGATGTCCTTCCAGTTGTAGTTATTGCTGAACACATATTCCGAACCTTTGAAATCCGACATCTTTAAAAGCGGATCAATCCAAGCTTTATCCTTGAGTTCTATATCCTTGAAATCTACCATAAAGTTTTCAGTTCCTTCCGCAATGTCTGCATCAATTTTTCGTGGATCACCTGCACCGGCAGAGGCTCTCCCCCATCGCAGCAGGAGATCAGCTTCCAGCCCTGCCTTTCTGCCGCGTACATGGCGCTTTCCCGGCACCGCAGCAGGTAGGAAAAATCCTTCTCATGAATGTCTTTTTTGTTTTCATCCCCATCATACCGCCGGGCCAGCAGCCTTTTGGAGGTATCGGGATCCATATCCAGGTAGAGCACCAGGTCGGGTCGGGGCAGTCCCAGCTTTTCAAATTCGTAATCATCCAGCCAGGTGAGAAAGCTATCCCACTGATCCCGGGGCAGCTTGACCATCTGATGGATGGCGTTGGAGCTGACATACCGGTCGGCCAGGATGATGCTCCCCTCCCTGCGGTAATCATTTTCCCAAAAGCGCTTAAAGCTGGCATAGCGGTCCACCGCATAAAAGCTGGAGGCCGCGAAGGCGTTGACCCCGTCGGCGTTTTCCGCAAGCTCCCCGCCCAGATACATTTTGATGAGGGCCGAGGAGGGATCATCATAATTGGGGAAGGAGATCTTTTTGACCTCTCTGCCTTTTCCCCACAGCTCCTCATACAAAAGGGAGGTCTGGGTTGCCTTTCCGCTGCCGTCCAGGCCGTCAATAACGATTAAGCTTCCCAAGTGTCTGCCTCCTCAGTCTTGTTCCATAGTCTTTCCCAGGTATTTTTCTCTCATCTGGGCCATCTTTCCGCAGGACATTTTCCCCTCGGGACAGGGGCCGGCTACACAGGAGGGACCCGCTTTCCCAAAGAGGGTGGGCGCTACCTCCTTGCACAGGGCCAGCATCTGCTGCGCTACCTCCCGGATCTCCCATTGGGCCCGGTTGCAGCAGCGGTGGCGGAAAAAGTTCTGCAGGCTCCGGGCGTTCATGGTGACGATCATCTTGGTGTCACAGGCGTTGGGGAGCACAAACCGCGCATCCTCAATGGCCATCTTCTCCGCCCGCGCCTGCGCGGTTTTTTCGTCGATGCCCTGCTCCATCAGCTCCTTTGCGTGGCGCCGCTGCAGGATGTCGGAAAGACGCAGGTAATCTTCCAGGGCGCGGTCCATAGAATCCTTAAAAATCCGCGCCGCCTCCGGATCGGCCGCAATTTCCGGCGGGGTGACAAACTCAAAGTGATTTTCCTTTACATATCTTTGGCTCTGTACCGAAAAAGATGCAATCCGGTGCCGTGTAATCTGCGCCAATAGAGCCCGGGACACATTTTGAATGCCAAAGGTGAAGGAAGCGTGCTCGATCGGGCTTTCATGGCCCAGCTCCGCAAGCATCTGCACAAAATCAGAGGTCTTTTTTTCATCCAGGTGATCCATCACCGTCTCGATGGAGCTGGCGGCATAGCAGAGCTTGGCCGCCGAGGCCACAATCTTTTCCGGCATCGGAGTGTATGCCAGCAGTGTTACATAAGCCATTAGATCCCCTCCTTGAGATAGGCGGCAGAAGCCGCTATATTTTTTCCAAACGGGCGAAATTTTCCATAATTTTCTTGGTGCCCACCTTGTCAAAGGCGATCTCTAACAACCGGTCGTTGCCCATAGGTACCGCTGACAGGACGATGCCGTCGCCAAAAACCTTGTGGCGCACTCCGTCCCCCGGCTGGAATCCGGTCTGGCCCTTCTGCATGGGCTTCCCCGCCCCGCCGATGCCGATGGAGCTGCGCACCCCGTCCTGGATGCCGGGTTTTCTGAAGGGCTTTGTCTCCTGGACAGGCCGGATGATGATGGTCTTGTCCTCAAAATCACAGAGATTTTTGGGGATCTCCCCAATAAAGCGGGAGGGGCGGTTGCGGGCAGTGGAGCCAAAAATCATCCGCTGGGAAGCGCTTGTTATATACAGGCGCTCCTTGGCCCGGGTAATCCCCACATAGGCCAGCCTGCGCTCCTCCTCCACCTCTGCCGGGTTGTAGATCGACTGCATTCCCGGGAAGATGCCCTCCTCCATGCCGATGAGAAAGACGTTGCGAAACTCCAGGCCCTTAGCCGAGTGCATGGTCATGAGCACCACACTGTCCTCGTCGGGGTCAAAGTTGTCGATATCGGTATAGAGAGAAATCTCCTCCAAAAAGCCGGAGAGGGTAGGTTCCTCATTTTCTTCACAGTATCTGACAATGTTGGAGCGAAGCTCCTCCACGTTTTCCAGCCGGATTCTTCCCTCATCTCCCTGGGCGGTAAGCATAAGCCGGTAACCGGTCTTTTCCATGACCTGGTCAAAGAGGTCGCACAGTTCCCCAGACAGGGCCGTTTCGGAAAGCTCCTGGATCATGGCGGCAAAAGACCGCAGCCCCGCTGCTTTCCGGGAGAGGGCGGCATATTCATCCGCCGTGGCAAAGATATCAAAAAGGCTGTTTCCCGTTTGCAGGGCGATCTGCTGGGCTGCCGCCACAGTGGCCGCGCCGATGCCCCGCTTGGGCTCGTTGATGATGCGGTTTAAGCGCACCGTGTCGGCTGGATTATTGATGACGCTGAGGTAGGCCACCATGTCCTTGACCTCCTTGCGCTCATAGAAGCGGAGGCCGCCGATGATGCGGTAAGGGATGGCGGACTTGACCAGGGTCTTTTCCACGCTGTTGGACTGCGCGTTCATCCGGTATAACACGGCATGGTCGGAGTACCTCTGGCCGTTTGCGACGTCAGAAAGGATGGTATCCGCTACAAACTGGGCCTCCTCCGCCTCGCTGTAAAGCCGCCGGACGCAAATTTTATCGCCGGCGCCGCTGTCGGTCCACAGGTTTTTCCCCTTGCGGGCGGTGTTGTTCTGGATAACCTCATTGGCCGCATCCAGGATGTTCTGGGTGCTGCGGTAGTTTTGTTCCAGCCGGATGACCAGCGCTCCCGGAAACTGATTTTCAAAGCTGAGGATGTTCTCAATATCCGCGCCTCTGAACTTATAGATGCTCTGGTCGTCGTCGCCTACCACGCAGATGTTCTGCCGCTTCTGGGCCAGGAGGCTGACCAATCTGTACTGGGCGTGGTTGGTGTCCTGATATTCATCCACCAGGATGTATTTATACCGGTTTTGGTAGTATTCCAAAACGTCCTCATTCTCTTCAAAGAGCTGGACAGTCAAACAGATAATATCGTCAAAGTCCACCGCATTGGCGTCTTTCAGCCGCTTCTGATACAGCTCATAGACCTTGGCGATGGTGGCCAGCCGGTAATCGCTTCCCGCCTGCTTTGTAAACTCCGCCGGTGTGGTCATGGTATCCTTGCTCCGGCTGATCTGCCCCAAAATCCCCTTGGGGGCAAAGTTCTTATCACTGATATTTAAATCCTTCAGGCAATCCTTGATGACACGAAGGGAATCGTCGGTGTCATAGATGGTGAAGCTGCTCTTATATCCCAGCCGGTCAATCTCCCGCCGAAGGATCCGTACACAGGCGCTGTGGAAGGTGCCCGCCCCGATATCCTGGGCGTCCTCCCCCAGCATAGAGGCGAGCCGGGATTTTAACTCCCCCGCCGCCTTGTTGGTGAAGGTGATGGCCAGAATATTCCAAGGGCGCACCGGCCGATGGGCCAGAATGGCCGAAAGGGCATCCAGATCGGACTCCTTCCCGTCAATGAAGCCCTGTAAAAAAGCCCGCTGTTCCGGGCTGTATTCCTCAAAATTAGGCGCGCTGTAAGCATCCCCAAACCGGACCATGTTGGCGATGCGGTTGACAAGGACGGTGGTCTTACCGCTGCCCGCTCCCGCCAGGATGAGGACAGGCCCATCAATGCGGAATACCGCTTTTTTCTGCCGTTCATTCATCCGGGAAAAAACCCGTTCCAGCGCTTGTTTTTTCAGTTGGTTGTCTTTTTCCAATTGGCTCACAAAAAAAGTTCCTTTCTTTTCCCAATCGACATATCTGTTGTATTATAACATAAAACCTGCAATTTCTGAAGTGTTGCCGCAAAATTCACAAACCCGTAAAAAAGGGAGCGGTAGACCTACCGCTCCTTTTTCCTCGTTGAGATTATGACGCAGATACCCAGCTCTTACATCAGCGGCGCGAACAGCCGCAACAGGCCCCGGATAAAGCGCTGGGCCAGATTGACCCGATTGCAGTCCTCCAGGGTAATCGGCTGGCACACCTCCAGGGTTTTGAGGTAATCCTCCTTAACCTGCATCACTGCCTGGCTTTTGTACATCCACACGCCGCATTCAAAATGCATATACAGGCTGCGGAAATCCAGGTTGATGGTGCCCACCGTCGCCAGTACGTCGTCGCTGACAAAGGTCTTTGAATGGATAAAGCCTGGGGTGTATTCATAAATTTTGACCCCCGCCCGGATCAGCTGTTTATAGTAGGCCCGCGTCAGCAAATGCACATACCATTTGTCCGGGATGTGAGGGGTTACAATCCGTACATCAATACCGTTTTTGGCCGCCAAGGCAAGACAGGTGTATATCTCATTGTCCACAATGAGATAGGGAGTATTGATATACACATAGTCCCGGGCCCGGTTGATGATATTCATATAGACCGACTCGCCCACCGTCTCCCCATCCATGGGGCTGTCCCCATAGGGCTGGACATAGCCGTCGTCAGGGAACTCATCGTCCCAATGGATTCGCGGCCTAAAACCCTCAAAATCCTGGTCTTCCCGTTGCTGGAAATTCCAGGCCTGAAGGAACATGACCGTCAGGTTCCACACCGCTTCCCCCCGGATCATGATGGAGGCATCCTTCCAATGTCCGTGCTTTGGATAGGCGTTGATGTATTCATCCGCCAGATTGATACCCCCGGTGAAGCCGGTGTGGCCGTCGATGACCACAATCTTCCGGTGATCCCGGTTATTCATTTTAATGGAAAGAGAGGGGGTAAAGGGGTTGAATACCTTGGCCTTGATCCCCATCTTTCTGAGCTTCTCGTCATATTTATAGGGCAGTGTCTGGATACTGCCGATATCGTCATACATCACCCGGACGTCCAGCCCCTGGGCCGCCTTCTCTCGCAGGATGTCCAAAACACTGTTCCACATGATGCCTTCTTCAATAATAAAGTATTCCAAAAAGATATAGTGTTTCGCCTTTTGGAGTTCTTCCTTCAACCGCTCGAACTTTACCTCTCCCGGGGAAAGGTATTCTGTCTCGGTGTTTTTATACACCGGGTAGGAAGCGTAATCTGCAATGTAGTGGGACTGAAGGGCAATCTCTTTGTCCTGGGCTTCCAACTCTTCCAGAATCTCCGGCTCCTGGACCATGAGGGGATTGGTCTGCTTGCAGATATCGTTCATCTGCCGGGCAAACTTCCGGGTGGGACGGTTCACGCCGCAGATAATATAGAAAAGCCCGCCAAAAACAGGGAGCAACAGGATAAGGATGGTCCATGCTAACTTAAAGGAGGGGTTGTCCTTCTGACTGAGCAGCCATATGACAACACCCAGGCTCAACAGCCAGAAAAACGCGTAAACATAGAAAAAATAACTGCTGAGGAAGGCAATCCCGCCCACCAGGACCGCGACCTGGAGCACCAGCAAAAGGCCCACCAAGACCATCCGGCTGAAGATCAGCTTAAACAGCCTTTTGATGAGGCTCATGCTCTTTTTCTCGTCATGTGACACAATTTCACCCTACCTTTATTCTTTTTCTCCACTCTACGAAAGGGATCTATTTTTCATTATAACAGAATTTCTTCAAAAAACAAACAACCGCCGGAATGCCCCGTGCTGATAAGGCAGTAAAATGTAGAGAAGATGGTGTAACCCGATTTTTGTCGGGTTACACCGTTTTCTTTTTTATGCGGTCAGCTGTTTTGGAAGCAGTGATGCGCTTCGTATCTGTTCCATCATTCTCCGGATCTCCTGCTCGTCAGGAATGCTCACCAGTCCCACCGCCGTAAAATAGATGTCGACCTTTACCGATTTTCGAGCGTGCTTTTTTTCCGGATTGTGCACTTCAATGCGACGGATCAGCTTGTTGACAATCGTCGGCGTCAGCTCTTTCATGTCGGTAAATTCCCGCAGCCCCTGTAAAAGCAGACGCATATCCACCGACTTTTGTTCCATTTCGGATAGATGCTTTTCTTCCTCCCTGACCTTGTCCAGCAGTTCTTTCTGCTCGGACTCATACTCCGCCGCCATCCTTGCATAGCGCTCATCCGGCAGCTTCCCAATCACATTGTCCTCATAAATCCGGCTGAACAGTTTGTCCAGATCGGCAATCCGCTTTCTTCTACTTTCCATGGAAAGCTTCAATTCCTGCTGCCGTTTCTTCTGAAACTCCCCGCATTTCTGCTTCTGCATATAGAGAAATACCGACTCATAGCAGCGCACAAAATCCGCTAAACCCGCAACCGCTTCCTTCACAATCATTTCCAGCACCACATCCCGAATGAAGTGGATGGTACAGCTTCCTCTGCCGTCCTTGTAGTTAGCGCAGCGGAAAAATTCTTGATTGCGCTTGAGTGATTTGGCAGCGCAGAAGTGCAGTTTCGATTTGCAGTCGGCACAGAATACCAGCCCGGAAAACAGACTTTTCCGATTTGTCTTTGTCGGTCTGCGTTTGTTCTTCCTGAGTTCCTGCTGTTTTTGCTTTTTGAGATTGACGTCCCCAAATGCCCTCTGCCAGTGGGAACAAGTGAGGGGATAAGTTTTCTCAAAATATTTTTTGGAGAAAGCCTGAAATTGGGTGTGCATTTCGGCACCCTTTGTCCAAATGAGTGAAGAGGTTTTTTCATTCAGAAATATTTTCCCGTTTAGGGGGGCATTTGACCTCTGCCAGTGGGAATAAGTGAAAGACCTTTTCATTGTACCTTGAAAACTGAATAACGATCCGAATGGGATA
>NZ_CBDTOK010000048.1:0-5559 GCF_965361945.1 Zongyangia sp.
TATGCGGCAGCCAGCCGCCGCCCCCTTGGATCACTTTTGCATCCTTTTCTTGAGAGAAAAGGATGTGCCCGCCCCGGCATGAGGGGCTGCTACCACCTACCAGTGGAGGATACCGCGTTGTGGTGTCGTTCGCAACAAAAACGCGTGTGTCGCGGACGGTGGTTTTGATTACGCCGCGGGCGGCGAGTCGCCGCAGCCAAGCCGCGCTGTGGCATCATTCGCAACAAAATCGCGGGTGCCGCGGAAGGTGCTGCAAACGAGACTTAAGGCGCGTCTTGCTCTCCGCAGGAGCGCCACCTGCCGGTGGGGGATATCGCACTGTGGCGCAATGGGTAACTTAGTCGCATGTGACGCGGCAATGTCGCAAACAAAGCCCAGGGTGCGTCATCCTGCCCCGGCAGGGGCCGCCGTTAGAGCCGTTATCACATGATCCCAGGTGATATCCATCCCTTTCAGCTTTTCCCAGGCCGCCTGGCCCATGGTCGCCGTCCTCTCCCGGTGGGCGTAAAACTCGTCCAAGGCACGGGCCAGGGCCCGGGGTTCCGGCGGGCGGACAAACCCGGTGACCCCATCCTCCACAAAGGCCAGCGGCCCGCCGGAGTCGGTGCAGGTGAGCACTGCCTTATGGGAGGCAAAGGCCTCCGGCGTGATGTAGCCATAGTCCTCCTCCACCGGCACAAAGGCCACCGCCAGGCACCTGGCCAGGTGATGGAGCTTTTCCTCCTGGGAGATAAAGCGGTTTTCATAGGTCACCTTCTCCTGAAGCCTCCGGCCCCGGATCAGCGCCATAATCCGCTTTTCTTCCTCCCCGCTGTCCCCCCGCCCGGCCAGCAGCAGCCGCACCGGGGTGCGGGTATAGGCCATGGCCTCCACCAGCAGGGATTGGCGCTTGAGGGCGTTGACCCGGCTGGGATAAAAGACATAGTCCCCGTATCCTGCCAGGGAAAAGGACTCCGGCTCATCCAGGGGACAGTAAAGGGGGGTGGAGGGGATGCCGTTTGCCTCCCAAAGCCGCCGGGACACCAGGTCGCTGATGGTATAGATCGTCCCCTTTGCTCCCCCTAACGCAGCGGTATCCTCCCGGGCGATGGCCGCTCTGAGAGCCGGGGCGTCCCGGTATCCAAAGGGGGTGCCGTAGAGGTCATAGGCCTGACGGAGCTGGTGGATGATCCAATACCGCTTGTTGGGGTGGGGGATAAGATAGGCGGGAAATTTCAGGGCAATGAGCAGGTCCGTCTGCGGGATCTCCATCAGCTTTGCCGCCAGTACATTTTCCATCAGCCGGCCAGGGGGAAACTCCTGGAGGGGCAGGAGGATTTTCTCCACCGTATGGCCCCGGCGGATAAGCTCCCGGCAGAGGCTGTCGCAGAGCACCTCCGCCCCTCCCTTCACAAAGGGGATCTGGGCGTTTGCCACCGCGATTTTCATCCCATCAGCCTCCTTGCCGCTTCCCGTCCCGCCCTATCATCCCGGGGCAGGGGCAGAAGCTCTGCCCGGACATGGCAGCTTTGGGCCAGCCAGTCCGCCAGCTCCTCCCCGGCGGCGAAGATTTTCTCCGCCTCCCCAAGGCCCCGGGTAACGGCCCGCAGCCGGTACTGATCCAGGATTTCATCTCCCAGAAGGGGGAACGGCCCTGTCATCCAAACCACCTTATGGGGGTGGGGTAGCAGCGCCGCTGTGAGATCCAGAGGGATGAGAAGGCCGCAGGCGTGCTCCAGATGAAACAGCCGCCGGGAAAAAAGCTGGGCAAGCTCCCCCTCCTTCCCAGGGGAAAGGGGAAGGGAGACGGCTTCAGCCGCAGCCCCTTCCGCCTCCAGCCAGCGGGCAAGGGAGGCGGCGGAGAGCGCCGGCTTTTTTCCAAAGGGGACAAATGTCTCCGCTGTCATCATCTTCATCATCTTCCTCCTCGCGGGCAGTGCCCGCTGCCAGATCGCGTTTATGTGTCAATCGAGACCTATTTGCGTGAGCCGCGAACAGTGTCGCAAATAAAGCCTAGGGCGCGCCGGCTACCGCAGGAGTGTGGGCGGTTTCGGCGGCAGCCGACGATTTTTTGGAACATCCCGGGGCCAGCTGTCGCTGGAGGATGTCGCGTTTATGTGTCAATCGCAACATAGGTGCGGGCAACGCGGCGGTGGTTTTGGCTAGGCCGTGAGCGCGTCATCCCGCCCCGGGAGGGGCCGCCCATACTACTGGGAAAGCAGCGAGCCCCATTAGGGGGATATCCAAGGGGCGCACCCCTTGGATCACTTTTGCATCCTTTTCTTGAGAGAAAAGGATGTGCCCGCGCGGCATGAGGGGCCGCTACTCACCTCCCGGTGGAGGACATCGCGCTGGCGGGCAGTGCCCGCTGCCAAACCGCGCTGTGGTGTCGTCCGTAACAAAAACGCGGGTGTCGCGGACAGTGTCGCAGACATAACCAAGAGCGCGTCATCCTCGCCGGTAGGCGCGGAGGTAGCGGTTTTTGATCCGCAGGGCCAGGGAGCCCACCAGGGGAATCCTTTTAATGGCCTTCCGCATCCGGAAGGCGGCAGGGGCCAGCCACCGGACCGGCCCCCGGGCCGCTGCCAGGATCTCTTCCAGAGCTTCCTCCGAAGTCAGCCCCGGCTGGGCCTCCTCCAAAAGGGCGCCGTCAAGACCCGCCGCCTCCTCTGCTTCCAGGGGGATATTCAGCTCATGGCGGAACACCCCCGCCGCATACCGCCGGTCCGGCCCGGGCATCTGAGAAACGTCCATCCCATCACCTCCCCTGTCCCCATCCAGGCTCTTGGGCGCTGGCTAGGTAGGCGCCGATGACGGTCTGGGCGGGGCCGTCCATCCGAACAAGGCCCCCGTCAATCCAGATGGCCCGGGGACACAGGCGGGCCACGTCCTCCATACTGTGGGAGACAAGGACAATGGTGGCCCCCTCCCTTTTTAGCTGCTCCATCTTTGCAAAGCACCTGCGCTGGAAGGCGGCGTCCCCCACCGCCAGGATCTCGTCGATGAGCAGCACCTGAGCCGACACGTGGATGGCTACGGCAAAGGCCAGCCGGGCATACATGCCGGAGGAATAGGTTCGCACCGGTACGTCCATATAGTCCTCCAGTCCCGAAAAGGCGATGATATCTGAAAGCCGTTCATCAATCTTTTTCTTCTGCAAGCCAAAGATGGAGGCGTTGACATAGATGTTCTCCCTGCCGGTCATATCCGGGTGAAAGCCCGCTCCCAGCTCTATGAGGCTGGATACCTTGCCCTGGATGTCCACCTCTCCCCGGTCCGGATAGATGATCCGGGTGAGGATTTTGAGCAGGGTGGATTTGCCGCAGCCATTTCGCCCGATGAGGGCCACCGCCTCCCCTGGGGATACGGTGAAGCTGATATCCTTTAAGACCTGCCGCCGGTCGTAGGCGTTGCGTTTTAAAAAGAGAAGCTTTTCCTTTAAGGAGCTCCCCTTGTCCGGGTAGACCTTAAAGGACTTCTCCAGGTGGCTGACCACAATGGCGTCTTTTTTCATCACAACTCCTCCGCAAAACCACGCTGCAGCCGCTGAAACAGCCATCCTCCCCCCAAGCAGAGGAGAAGGGCCATTCCAAAGGGCCAGAGCAGGTGGGAGATATCCGGCAGCCGCTGGTAATAGAGCAGATCCCGGTAGGCCTCTACCAGCCCGGTTATAGGGTTGAGGGAAAGGGCCCACCGCCAGCCCTCCGGCACCATGTCGGGGGTGTAGACAATGGGGGTGGCGTAAAACCAGGCCATCATCAGGATCTCCAGCATATGCCGCAGGTCCCGGAGATAGACGTTCAGGGCGCTGAAGATGAGCAAAAAGCCCAGGACCAGCAGATACTCAAGGGCCATGACCCCTGGCAGCAGCAGGCAGCAGGCGCTGAGCCCTATGCCGGAAAACAGCACCGCCCCCAGCACCACCGCCATGGAAAGGCAGAGGTTGACAAAGCCTGCCGTCACCGTGCTCAGGGGGATGACCATCCGGGGAAAATAGATTTTCTTGACCAGGTTGGCGCTTTCCACCACGCAGTTTGCCCCGCCGCCCAGACAGGTGGACAGGAAAAACCAGGGGATAAAGGCGACAAACAGATAAATGTAGTATTTGTCCACATCCACCCGCATAATGCTGGAAAATACCACCGAATAGACCGCCAGCTGCAAAAGGGGATTGACAAAGGCCCAGAGAAAGCCCAGGACCGAGCCTTTATACCGGGTGACCAGCTCCTTGCGGACCATGGTGGCCAACATGGTCCGGTAGTCAAAAAGTTCTCTTATCAGACCCATAGGCCACCATCCTTTTGCAGTCTTATCCTTCCCGGCCGCCGGACGCCGTCTCCCCTGCTGCCAGCTTCAGGTCGGTTTCCACCATCCGCCGGACCATCTCCTCAAAGGAGATCTCCCGCTTCCAGGAAAGCTGCTCCTCCGCCTTGGTGGGATCCCCCAGCAGCACCTCTACCTCCGCCGGGCGGAAAAACTGGGGGCTGACCCGGACCACTGTTTTTCCGGTGGCCTCATCCACGCCGGTTTCCTCCACCCCTTGGCCCTGCCATGCCACCTGGATGCCGGCGGCGTCAAAGGCGGCCTGGGCAAACTGGCGGACGGTCCGGGTCTCTCCCGAGGCGATGACATAGTCATCCGGCCGCTCCCCTTGGAGCATCAGCCACATGGCCCGGACATAGTCGGCGGCATGGCCCCAATCCCGCTGGGCGTCCAGATTCCCCAGCTCCACACAGGGGAGAAGCCCCAGCTTGATCCGGGCCGCGGCGTTGGTGATCTTCCGGGTGACAAATTCTAAGCCTCTCCGCTCGCTCTCATGGTTAAAGAGGATGCCGCAGCAGCCGAAAAGGCCGTAGCTTTCCCGGTAGTTTTTGGTGATCCAGTGGCCGTAGACCTTGGCCACCCCATAGGGGCTCCGGGGATAGAAGGGGGTGGTCTCCCGCTGGGGCATCTCCTGGACCAGGCCGAACATTTCACTGGTGGAGGCCTGGTAGAACCGGGCTTCCGGCCGGACCCGCCGGATGGCCTCCAGCAGGTTTGTCACCCCCAAGGCGTCGATTTCCGCCGTGGCAATGGGCTGCTCCCAGCTGGTGCCCACAAAGGACTGGGCCGCCAGGTTGTAGACCTCATCAGCCTGGGATACATCCATGGCCTTTTGCAGGGAGGCAAGATCAGTCATATCCCCATAGACCAGATGGATTTTGTCCTTTATATGCTCTACATTGCCATAGTCCACCACGCTTTTTCTCCGCATGATGCCATAGACTTCATATCCTTTTTCCAGGAGCAGCTCCGCCAAATAGGAACCGTCCTGGCCGGTAATCCCGGTGATCAGTGCGTGTTTCATACTATTTCTCCTTTCCTTAGCGCCTGCCGGCGGGGAAGACGCGGACCTGCGGTCAGCAAGTCGCGCCCTAGGTCTCGTTTGAAACTTTGCCGCGTCACACGCGAATAGGTCACTGCCAGCGCCTATCCGCGATATCCTCCAGCGGTAGCTGGGCCCCTTCCGGGGCGGGATGACCGCGCCCTAGGTTTTATTTGCAACACCGCCGCGACACACGCGACCAAGTTACCCATTGC
>NZ_CBDTOK010000049.1:0-27129 GCF_965361945.1 Zongyangia sp.
GTTTCCGGCGATACCGTCACCGGCTTTGGAGATACCGAGGTGTGGACGGTGGTCAAAAACGGCGACGGCACCTATAGTTTCCAGCAGGACGGCCAGAACATCGGCCTTGCGGATAGCTACTCCAGCATGGATTTAGGCGCTGTCAACGACGACTGGGAGGTGACAGCCCTTCCCAACGGCACCTACAACATCCGCAACACGGTGCGGGGTAACTATATGGAATGGTATGCGGATTACAACAACTGGAGCAGCTACAACTCCAGCAGCGCCGCTACCGACGACCAGTTCCAGCTTCAGTTTTACAAGGTCACCGGCGAGATTACCGATCCCGACGCCCCGGAGGTGGAGGGCTTGCAGGTAGAGGCTTCCCCCAAGAGCGGCGCCAGTGTGGAGGCGGGCCAGAAGATCACCCTCTCCGCCGCCGACGGGGCGCAGATCTACTTTACCATGAAAACCGACGGCACCGAGCCGGAGGATCCGGATGTGACAAAACCGGAGCTGCAGTACACCGCCCCCATTGAAATTGAAAACACCCCGGCCAAGGACCAGCCTGTCATCATCAAGGCGGTGGCCTATATCCCCGCCGTGGATGAGACCCCGGCCCAGACCGGCGAAGTCATCACCTTTACCTATAAAGCCCCCATGGAGCTGGGAGATTATCAGCTCTATTTCGGTCAGCTCCACGCCCATACCAACCTGTCCGACGGCACCGGTACGGTGGAGCAGGCTTATGACCATGCTTCCAAGGTGGAAAACCTGGATTTCCTAGCCCTTACCGACCACTCCAACTCCTTTGACAACGACGGAGGGGTTCACCTGGGGGATACAAATGCCGAAAGCCTCAGCTCTGAATGGGCGGAAGGCCGCCAGGGCGCCCGGGACATCACCGCCCGGGAGGACGGCACCTTTGTGGGCCTCTATGGCTTTGAGATGACCTGGTCCGGCGGCGCTCCGGGACACATCAATACCTTTAATTCCGAGGGCTTTGAAAGCCGCAACTACGCCCCTTATAAGAAAGGGGATAACTATGAGGTGTTGCAGGCCTATTACGACACCCTCAACGAGAACCCGGAGACCATCTCCCAGTTTAACCATCCTGGAGATACCTTCGGCGACTTTATGGACTTCTCCCTCTATGACCCGGTGGTGGATAACCAGATTACCCTCATCGAGGTCGGCAACGGCGAGGGAGCCATCGGAAGCTCCGGTTACTTCCCCTCCTACGGCTATTACACCCGGGCTTTGGATAAGGGCTGGCATGTGGCCCCCACCAACAACCAGGATAACCACAAGGGCAACTGGGGAGACTCCAACACCGCCCGCAGCGTTGTGCTGGCCACCGACCTGAGCGAGGAGGCCATCTATGACGCCATGAAGAATTACCGGGTCTACGCCACCGAGGATAACGACCTGTCCATCCTCTACTCCCTCAACGGCAACGCCATGGGCTCCATTCTGGATGACCAGGATGAGGTGGATATCCAGGTCTCCATCACCGACCCCACCGATACCGCTGGCACCACCAAGGTGGAGGTCATTGTCAACGGCGGCCAGACCCTGGCGGAGCAGACCTTTGAAGGCGGCTCGGCGGAGCTTTCTTTTGACAACCTCCCCGCCACCTACGGCTACTATTACCTGCGGATTACCCAGGCGGATAAAAACATCGCCGTCACCGCTCCGGTCTGGGTGGGCGAGAGCATGAATGCAGGCGTCTCCAAAACCGCCAGCGACGTAGCTCTGCCCATCAAAGGGGATGAGATCAACATCTCCAGCCAGATCTACAACAATCTCAGCGAGGATATGACCGTCACCTCCCTGACCTACACCATGGAGGGCCAGGAGGAGCCTTTCCATACCGCCGACGTCAGCCAGATCGGCGACGCAGGGGTGGTAGGGGCACGGACTTCCGACACCTATGCCTTCCCCTATACGGTGACACAGGCCGGTGGCTTTAACATCAATGTCCAGATGAAGGCCACCATCGGCGGGGAGGAATTTACCTTCACCGACGTGCTCAAGCTCAGTGTTTCCGATCCGGCCATTGCCACCAAGGTGCTCATCGACGGCACCCACTATAACGATTATGTCAACGGCTACTACGCGGGGAACATGACCAACTTCATCAACATGGGCACGGCGGAGAACATCCAGGTGCGCATCGCCCAGCCAGGCGAGACCATCACCGCCCAAACCCTGGCCGACGTCTCCCTCCTTGTCATCTCCGCGCCGCTGAAATATACCAGCGACTACACAGGTGAGGCCACGATCAGCACCTTTGAGGACGAGTTTATCAATGTGGTGCGGGATTACGTCCAGGGCGGAGGCACCGTCATTGTCTGCGGCCTGGCGGACTATCAGGACGCCAACAGCGGAGTGCCCTATACCACCTACGAGCAGGTCAACAAGCTCCTGGCCGCCATTGGCGCCACCATGCGGGTCAACGACGACGAGCTCATCGACCAGGAGGAAAACGGGGGACAGCCCTACCGCCTCTATTTCGACGACTTTAACACCGAAAGCAGCGATCCTATCGTTCAGCAGGTCCTCTCCGGCGTGGTGGAATCCGGCTTGGCCTACAGCTCCTACTCCGGTTGCTCCATTGCGGTGGGCAGCGGCGAGCCCATTGTTTTCGGACATGAGGGCACCTATTCCATCAACAGCAAAAATCCCGCCCAGGGACACAGCAAGCCTGTGCTGAGCTACTCCGATCCCTACGACCCGGAAAGCGCCGTGGTGCAGAAGGGCGACGTTGTCGCCATGGCCACCGAAGGGGTGGGGGAAGGCCGGGTATTCCTCTCCGGCACCGTCTTCTGCTCCAACTTTGAGGTGGCGGCTGAAGATCAGGTCAGCTACTCCAACGGCATTATCGCCCAGAACATCCTGTCCATGGTGCAGAAGCAGCCTGAAATCAGCACCATCCAGGAGGCAAGGGCCGGTGCCGACGGGGAGGTATTTACCGTCGTCGGCACCGTGGCCAACGGCACCGCAGAAAGCGGCAACGCCTTCTTTAACACCATCTACATCCAGGATGATGAGGGCAACGGCATCAATGTCTTCCCCATCGACGACAACACCATCCGCCGGGGCGACCAGGTGATGGTCACCGGCTCCATCAGCGAATATATCGGGGACAAGCAGCTTTCCGCCATCAATGTGACGGTGCTGGAAGGCAGCAAAAACGTGGTCATTACCGATGTTACCACCAAAGAGGCCAACGACTATGACGCTAACTTCGGCATGCTGGTCCGGGTGGAAGGCACCGTGCAGAGCGTGAAGCTGGCCGGCGGCATTGTAGAAAGCATTGCGCTGGTAGATGAAAGCGGCGAAAGCTGCCGGGTCTTTGTGGATGGCTATATCGATTACTCCAATGACGCCTCCCAGCCCCTGGAGGACTTTGTCAAGGAGGGCGCTACCATCTCCGCCGTAGGCTTTGTCTCCCATGACGCCGAAGGCAACCGCCTCCGGGTCCGTGACCGCTCCGAGATCCAGCCGGCGGAAGCGGCTCTGCAGGTAACCGTCACCACCACCCACGGCACCGCATCCTACACCCAGGCACCGGTGGCAGGGGAGGACTTCACCGCCACCCTGATCCCGGATGAAGGCTACAAGCTGCCCCAGCAGGTGCAGGTTCTGGTGGAGGGCGCAGAGCTCCCATCCGAAGGCTATGCCTATGACCCGGCCACAGGAGCCCTTACCGTTTACGGCGCTTATGTCACCGGCGACATAGAGCTGATCGCCGACTTTGTCCAGGATACCCAGGGCGGCCAGGAAGGCGGCGGCAGCCAGGACGGCCAGCCCTCCATTCCCGGCCACACCCAAGACGGGAATATCACCTTCCCCGACGGGACGACAGAGAACAACGGCTCCACCGGCGGCAAGGAAAGCCCCCAGACAGGAGACAGCCAGAATATCCTTCTAGTGGCCCTTCTTCTGGCGGCAAGCGGTGCTGCCCTTGTGGCCCTGACAGTATCCCAGCGCAGGAAAGCGGGACAGAACCGATAGTTTTCCCAAGGGGAGATTCTGTGAAATAAAAAGACCGGGGACAGGATAGCCTGCCACCGGAAAAAATAAAGACAGGAGGCACGAAACCGTGCCTCCTCTTTTTATATGGGGTGGTTAGGGCAAACAAGGTATCATAGAAACAGGAAAATATTTACCTAAAATTTACCTAAACCTGAAACAATAATGGTTGCTTATTACTTTTATTACATGTATAATACGCCATCAAAGTGATGTAAGTAGAAATTTTTTTAGTTTTTTTATTGATTGGCCCCGGTTTGAGAAAACAGGGACCGTATTCTATATAAGGGGGGATCTGCTGTATGAATAGTGAGCACACAATCATCCAACAGGTCGACGAGGCAAGAGGGGATGTACAGGCGGCGGACCGGCTCATCAGCAGCTACCTGCCCTTTATTAAGGCGGAAACAGCCAAGTTTTTAAAGCGGCCGCCGATAGAGGGGCAGGACGATGAACTGAGCATCGCTATGATGGCCTTCCACGAGGCCATCGGAAGCTATTCACGGACTCGCGGGGCTTTTCTCAAATACGCGGGAATGCTGATCCGAAGCCGTCTTATCGATTACAGCCGGAGGAACCGGCGGCATGACGGCGTCATCTCCCTGGATACGCCTCAGGGGGAGGACGATGTCACCATAGGGGAGACACTGGCGGATCAACGGGATCATCATGAGGAAATGATGCAGCGCGACGCCACCCGGGAGGAAATTTTTCATCTCAGCAGCCAGATGGCGGAGTTTGGAGTTAGCTTGACCGACGTGGCGGCCAACTGCCCCAAACAGCAGCGGACGCTCGAGGCCTGCCGGAAGGCCCTGCAATACGCCCGGGAGAACCCGGAATTATTGGAGGACCTTCTGGAGACGCGGCGATTGCCCATCAGCCGGCTGTCAGAGGGCAGCGGTGTAGAAAGAAAAACCCTGGAGCGGCACCGCAAATATATGATTGCCCTGCTGCTGATCTATACCAATGGGTATGAAATCATCCGAGGGCACTTAAAGCAGGTGATGAAAGGAGTGGCAGTGAGATGAGTTATCTGGTAATGGAATGCCACCCTGGATATGCCGTTCTTCTGGATGAAGAGGGCCGCTTTTTCAAAGCGGCCAATCTCCAGTATGAAGTAGGCCAAAGGGTATATGACCCGGTGCTGATGCGGGAAGAGCCGCAAAAACAAAGCCATACCATCCGATGGATTGGTAGCGCTGTGGCGGCCATTGCGGCATGCCTGCTGTTGGTTTTCGGTATTGGCTACTATCAGAATTATTTACAGCCCTACTCCTCCATCTATTTGACCATCAACCCGGAGGTGCAGATGGATCTGAACCGGCAGGGAACGGTTGTAGAGCTGACCGGGACCAATGAAGACGGGGAAAAGCTGTTGGAAGGCTATGACGGCAAGGGCAAAGATAAGGTCACTGTAGCCGATGAACTCATTGACCGGGCCATTGCTATGGGATTTTTGTCGGAAGGAGGTCAAATCTCCTTCTCCATTGACTCCCCCGATGAGGCCATGTTCCAGGAGTACGGCATGCAGCTGCGCACCCAGGTAGAGGAATATCTGGACGGACGGATGACGGTGATGATCGAAATCGTCAACTACCAAAACGGCCAGGGGGAGGAAGCGCCGGAGGAAGTGTCAACCACCACGCCGCTGGTCACGACAACTCCGCCGGCTACAACCACCACGCCGCCCCAAACAACTCCCAGCACCACCCCGGCGGCTCCGCCCCCCGCAACCTCCCAAAGCACCGGCTACGGCAATACGGATTATGGGCCGGACAGCGACGGTGATTCCGGATACAGCCCGGGGAGCGACAACGGGTCAGATGACAGCGGCTATGACGATGATGACAACGATGATGGCGGCGATTCCAACTATGATGATGAAGAGGATGACGACTAAATATTTAAAAAATTTTTTCTGTACGACCCCGGTTTTTTGGCAGGCCTTCCGTAGTCTATCAGTGTAAGGTGAAAACCACACGATAATAACTGAGAGGAGCAATCAATTATGAAGTTGAGAAGAAAAGTTTTAGCAGCGGTCTCTTCCCTGGCTGTCCTGGCGGCAGTCCTTCTGGCCGGATGCGCCACCCAACCAGCGGAGGGCAATGCCCTGAAGGAAACAGGAATCCTGACCTTAAGCGTCAACCCGGAAATCCAGATTGAGTACAACAAAGAAGGCAGGGTTACCGCCCTGTCCGGACAGAATGAGGATGGCAAAGGCATTGTGGCCTCCTATCAAGACTATATCGGAAAAGATTGCAGTGAAGTTCTTCAGGATTTGATTGTTGAAATCAATGAGGCTGGCTATTTTGTAGAGGATGTTGACGGCAACCAAAAGAACATTGTCCTGCAGCTGGAACCTGGTTCTGTGCTTCCAAGCAGCGACTTTTTGGCCAATATGAGCGCCAGCACCCAGGATGCGGTGAAGGGACTGCGCCTTTCCTCTGGCATTGTGACCATTGACGACGACGATTACGACCCAGCTTATGTCAAAGATGGAGGAGAATCTCCCTATATTACCCTGGAAAAGGCAAAAGAAATCGCGTTGACCCAGGCCAATGTCAGCGCAGCCGATGCTGTGTTTGAAGATAAGGAGTTTGATCACGACGACGGTACGCCGGTGTTTGAACTGGAATTCGTGGCAAACGGCGTCGAATATGAGTATGATGTCCACGCCGTAACCGGGAAAATCCTCCGGGCGGAACACAAGACCGGCAGCATTCCCGCCAATGGTACGGCGGGCTACAACGACACCGACTATGGCCCCGGAAGCGATGGCGTCACCGATTACAATGACACCGACTACGGTCCTGGAAGTGACGGCGTCACCGATTACAATGACACCGACTACGGCCCTGGAAGCGACGGCGTCACCGATTACAACGACACCGACTACGGCTCAGGAAGCGACGGCGTCACCGATTACAACGACACCGACTACGGCCCCGGAAACGACGGCGTTACCAATTACGGGAATAGCAACTATGACGACGGGGGCACCACCAATTATGGCAACTCCGGTTATGGGAACAGCAACTATGACGATGGCGGCAGCAATTACGACGATGGGGATTCCGGCTATGACGATTGACCCATCCAAAGGGCGCGGCCTGCGTCATGAGCTGAAGCACCAGATCAACCTGCGGGAAGATCTGGTGCTTTCCCAAAGGCTGCGCAAGCTCTTTCCCCATGACCAGCATGGGGGAGCGGACGGCAGCTACCGGGTTACCAGCCTCTATTTTGACACCCCTTATGACACCGCCCTGCGGGAAAAACTGGACGGGGTCAGCCGGAGAGAAAAATTCCGTCTGCGGTATTATGGAAGGGATACTTCTTTTATCCGGCTGGAAAAGAAGACCAAGGAACAAGGACTGTGCGGCAAACACAGCGTCCGCATGACACCGGAGCAGGTGGCGCGGCTGCTGGCGGGGGAGGACAGGTTCCTTTTAGATGCCGGCGACCCGCTGCTTGCGGAGTTTTATAGCAAGCTGCGGGGAGAGGGCCTAGGCCCTAAGACCGTGGTTTGTTATGACAGAGAGGCGTTTTTCTATGGCCCCGGCAATGTGCGGATTACCCTGGACCGAAATATCCGCTCTGGACTGGGAAATACCGATTTTCTCAATCCGGACCGGTTCCATTTGAAGGTGCTGGAGGAGATTACGGTACTGGAAGTCAAATATGACGCCTTTTTGCCGGATCTTGTCCGCATGGCGGTACAGGTGCCCGGCAGGCAGGCGGCATCCTGCTCCAAATATGCCCTGTGCCGGCGGTTTGACTAAAGAGAAAAGTGGAGGGAGATCGGCATTATGACCTTTCAGGATATTTTTAAGTCCAGCTTTCTTGAGAATATAACCGGTGTTTCCATGCTGGATATGGGCATCGCGCTCGTTCTGGCCTTTTTGTTAGGACTGTTTATCTTTTTTATTTACAAAATGAGCTACAGCGGCGTCATGTATTCTATGAGCTTTGGAGTGACCTTGGTGGCCCTATCCCTCATTACCGTTCTTCTTATGATGGCGGTGGTCAGCAACGTGGTGCTTTCCCTGGGCATGGTGGGCGCCCTGTCCATTGTCCGGTTTCGCACCGCAATCAAAGAGCCCATGGACATTGCTTTTTTGTTCTGGTCCATTGCGGTTGGGATTGTACTGGCGGCTGGTCTGATCCCTCTGGCGGTATTCGGCAGCCTTTTTGTAGGGATCGTGCTGGTTGTTTTTGCCCGCAAAAAGACGGTGGATGCCCCCTATATTTTGGTGCTCCACTGTGAGAATGGCCAGGTCGAGGCGCAGACCAAGGCGTTTCTGAAATCCCAGGTGGCGCGGCTGAACCTAAAGAGTAAAAGCATGGAAAACGGTATGGTGGAATTAAACTACGAAGTCCGGTTAAAGGACGACAACAGCGCTTTTATTAATGAACTGGAAGCAATGGCTGGCGTTTCCAGGGTGGTGCTGGTCTCTTATAACGGCGACTACATGGGATAAGGCGATGATCAAACACAAGCGCATCGACCTGATCTGTATAGCCGCTGCCATTGCGGCCGCTCTTCTGACCCTGGCGCTGATGTGGGGCGGGGATCAAATTCCTCAAGAGAGCGCCCCCCTAGCATATGTGACCCGGCTTTTTGATGACAGCAGGGTTCATACCGTTGATATACAGATTGACGATTGGGGCAGCTTTGTCCAGAATGCGGCCAAGGAGGAGTATGTTTCCTGTACCGTCCAAATTGATGGGGAGATATTCCAACAGGTAGGCCTGCGGGCCAAAGGGAACAACTCCCTGCGGCTGACAGAGGAATATGGACTCAGCCGCTACAGCCTGAAGCTGGAGTTTGACCAGTTTTTGGACGGCGGGAACTACTATGGACTGGATAAATTTTCTCTGGATGCCTCCTTTCAGGACAACAGCTATCTAAAGACCTATATGGCTTATGACATGATGGCCTTTATGGAGGTGCCTACTCCCCTTTGCAGCTATGTCTGGGTCAAGGTCAACGGGGAGGACTGGGGGCTGTTTTTGGCGGTGGAGGAACCGGAGGAGGCGTTTGCCCGGCGGAATTTTGGCAACGATCATGGCCAGCTTTACAAACCGGATTACCGCTCCTTAGAGGAAGAAAATGCCGACGTGGCGCTGCGGTATATTGACGGCAACCCCAGCAGTTATCCAGGCATCTTTGAAAACGGCAAATTCCAGCTTACCCGAAAGGATCAAAGGCGGCTGATTGAGGCGCTGGAAATTTTAGCTACCGGCGAAAATTTAGAAAGTGCTGTCAATGTGGACGGCGCCTTGCGGTATTTTACGGTACAGGTCTTTGTCATGAACTGGGACAGCTATCTGGGATATACGGGACACAACTATTTTTTATATGAGGAAGAGGGGGTTCTCACCATTCTGCCTTGGGATTATAACCTGGCTTTTGGCACCTATGCCCTGGGCATGACCAACCCTATTGAAGATCCCAACATCCTTATCAACTATCCCATCAATACCCCTGCGGAGGGAAGCGTGATGCTCAACCGGCCCCTCTATCACAACCTGATGCTGCGAGACGAATACTTTGCCCAGTATCACGAATACTTTGATGAGTTTTTATCTGAGTATATGGAAAGCGGGCGGTTCGCGGCTACCCTTCGGCGGACAGCGGCGATGATTGCCCCCTATGTTGCGAAGGATCCCACAAAGTTTTGCTCCTATGAGGATCATCAGCGTGCTGTGGACACCCTGGAACAGGTCTGCCTGCTCCGGGCGCAGAGCGTCCAGGGCCAGCTGGAGGGAGAGATACCGCCTACCCTCCAAGGCCAACGGGAACAACCGGATGCCGGTGTGGACGCCTCATCCGTCCAGCTGGCCGACTTAGGGGATTTTGAGGATCTGGAATCGGCGGGAGAAAGACAGCAGGCGGCGATGGAACAGATAAAACAAAAAAGCGCTTAGGATTTTTCCTAAGCGCTTTTTGTCAATCAAGAGAAATCAACGGAATCCTTCCCCAAAAAGGCCAAGGGCGCAAATTTCGAAAACTATCTGCCCATCTCCTCAGCGGCCTTGTTGACGCAGGAAATGGCGTTGAGGCTCCGGGGATAGCCGATATAGGGCAGGCATTGGGAGACCACCCGGATCAGGAATGCCTTGTCGTTGCCAAGGTTCATATTGCCCTTGGCGTGACTTGTCAGCTGGGGTTCGCAGCCTCCCTGAGCCGCCAGGAAACAGAAGGTAATCATCTCCCGCTGCTTGAGGTCCAGCCCGGTGCGGGTGTAGTAGTCCCCAAAGCAGTTGGCCGCCAGCCAGCGGTTGATGTGGCCCTGTTTCCAGGCGTCCTTCATGGAATCCCCGAAAATCTCCACCTGGGTTTGGGCGCCCCTTTCCAGACGGTTTTCCATGGTGGTGGTAGCCTGTCCCTCCAAGGGAAGCTTGACGCCCCGGCCGGCCAGGATGGCGTTGGTGGCATCCAGGAAGGGACGAACCCGGCCGATGCCGAGATAATCCACCGCCTGGTAGACGATCTCCTTGGCCATGACGGGGGTGACCCCGGCATCCAGGGCCTGGGGCAGCTCCAGCCGGAACTGGTCAATGCCCTGGCAGCCCAGCAGGGTAGCCAGGATGGCCATGTGACGGGTAGGCTCCTCCAGCTGCTGGCCGGGCTCGCCCACCACCTCATCCGTGGCAAAGTGTTCCATCCGCTCCATAAATTCCGGATCGGTTTCATAGATGTTCATTTGTATATCCTTCTTTCTACTTTTCAATCTGTTGGTTGCCGGTGCTCCACACATGCTGCTCCCCCTCTGCCGCCGGGGTGTTTTGGGCCATGACGCCTACCAGGTTGTGGGGGACATAGGGCTCCTCCAGATAGGCGATTTCCTCCGGCGTCAGCAGAAGATCCGCCGCCTTTGCCGCCCCTTCGATATGGTGCAGCTTGGTAGCGCCCACTACGGGAGCCGTCACCTTGGTGAGCAGCCATGCCAGGGAGATTTCAGTCATGGATACGCCCTGTTTTTCTGCCAGCTCTGCCACCCGGCTGATGATGACCGCGTCCTGTCCGGCGGTGGCGTCATATTTGAATTTGGCGTAGCTGTCCTCCTCCAGACGCTTGGATGTCTCTCCCGGATGCTTGGAAAGGCGGCCGCCGGCCAGGGGACTGTAGGGGGTCATGGCAATGTTGTCCTCCCCGCAAAGCTTCGCCATCTCCCGCTCCTCCTCCCGGAAGATCAGGTTATAATGGCCCTGGATGGAAACAAACTTGGAAAAGCCCTCCTGCTCCGCCAGGGCGTTTGCCTTGGCCAGCTGATAGGCCAGACAGTTGGAGATACCGATATACCGGACTTTTCCCGCCGTTACAGCCTGGTGCAGCCCCTCCATAATGTCATAGAGGGGGGTGGCGTAATCCCACATGTGGTAGATATACAGATCCACATAATCAAGGCCCAGGTTTTTCAGGCTGGTATCGATCATCCGCTGGATATGCTGCTGGCCGGAAATCCCCGCTTGGATCTCCTCCGGGGTCCGGGGCAGGAACTTGGTGGCCACCACCACATCCTCCCGGCGGGCAAAGTCCCGGAGGGTCCGGCCTAGATACTGTTCACTGGTGCCGCTTTGGTAGGCAATAGCGGTGTCAAAGAAGTTGACGCCAAGCCCCAGCCCCCGCTTGATGATTTGCCGGGAGTGTTCTTCATCGATGGTCCAGCTGTGCTGGCCATTCTTGGCGTCGCCAAAGCCCATGCATCCCATGCAGATGCGGGAGACGGTCAAATCGGAATTGCCCAGTTTGGTGTATTGCATATGATTCCCTCCTGATGGAAAAAGATTGCCTTTCCTCATTTGAGGGGCAAGCCTTTATTTCAGACTCTGATAAGCCTGGTCATCCACCGCTTCCAGCCATTCATTGCTGGTCTCGTCGCCGGGGACTTCTACGGCAATGTGGGAGAACCAGCTGTCCGCCTTGGCCCCGTGCCAATGCTTGACCTCGGGCGGGATGACGATGACCGTTCCCGGCTCCAGGCTGACGGCTTCCTTGCCCTCCTCCTGGTACCAGCCGCTGCCCGCGGTGCAGATGAGAATCTGGCCGCCGCCGGTTTTTGCGTGATGGATGTGCCAGTTGTTCCGGCAGCCCGGCTCAAAGGTGACGTTGGCCAGGGATACGGCGCTTTCTTCCGGTTTTGTCAGGGGATGCAGATAGGAATTGCCGATAAAATACTGGGCAAAGGCGGTATTGGGCTGGCCCATGCCGAAGACGTTTTGGTTGTCGAATTGGTTTTTGTCTTGGATTTTCATCAAAAATGCCTCCTCATGGTGATAGGTTTTATTTTATGCTTTTTCTTGCTGTTTTTTCCGGATATGATAGCGCAGGTAATCCAGCCGCTGCAGCTGTCTCTCCCGCAGGTGGATTTCATCCAGGGTGCAGCTGCGCTTTTGGTTGAGCATCTTCAGCCGCTGCTCCTCTGTATCCTCCTGCTCCAGCAAAAGCTTCATGTAGGTCTCGATCTCGCCAATGTCAAAGCCCATGTCGTGGAGGGACATAATCAGGCTCAGACGCTCCAAATCCGTGTCGTCGTACTGCCAGGCCCCCATCACCTTTTTCACCGCGCCGCAAAGCCCCCACCGCTCGTATTCCTTGAGGATTTCTAGGGGGATCTGATAGCGTTCGCTTGCCTCGTTGATGGTCATGGAATAACCCCTTCCAGATCGTGCATTTTGCTGGCAGAAGCGGCGGATGCCTTATTGCCAGTTCTTTTTATGCAAAAAAATAGATGTCCCGTTGGGACACCTATATTGTAGACCTTGGATGAAAACATGTCTAATGCTTATATTGGATTCTCTTTCATGCCTGAAATGTATTTTTGTGCGTGTTCAATAAAGGCAGAAGCCGCCGGAGAAAAGACCTGGGCGTTTTTCCACACCAGCACGGTGCTGGTGCGAATGGAAGGGGAGAGGGGGACAAAACAAAGCCCCTCATAGGAGCAATCGAGAATCAGGGTGAGGACGTAACCCACCTGGTTGCGGGCCAGGATGGCCTCATTATAGAGCAGGTTTCCGCTGGCCACAATATGCAGCTTCTCCGCCAGAGGGCCAAACCAGTGAAACAGCTCATTTTGCAGGATCTCCCGCTGGGGCAGGATCAGGGGCTGGCCGGCCAGGTCCTGGGGCGTAATCCCCGGCTTTTCCGCCAGAGGGGAATCGGCCCGCATCAGCACACCCCAGGTTTCCTGGACCGGTGTGCGGATAAACCCATATTTTGCAATGTCCACCGGTTCCGGCAGCAGGCCCAGATCCAGAATTCCCCGCTCGATCCGCTCCTTAATATTGTCGGCATTGCCGCTGTATAGTTCAAAGGTTACCAAAGGGTTTTCCCGCTGGAAGGTGGAGATCAGTTCTGCTAGGAACTGGGAGCTCTGCAGCTCCCCGCTGCCCACCGAGATATTGCCCGCCAGCTGTTCCTTCTCATGGCACAGCTCTTCCTTGGCCTTTTCCGCGAGGGAGACAATCTCCTCTGCCCGCCGGCGCAGCAGCATCCCCTCCTCGGTCAGGACAATATGGTGCTTGCTCCGGTAAAAGAGTTTGACGCCCAGTTCCTCTTCCAGCTGGATCAGCTGCCGGGAGAGGGTGGGCTGTGTCAGGTGGAGGAGGTGAGCCGCCCTGGTGATATTCTCCTCCCGGGCCACCATGAGGAAATATTTCAGTACCCGAATCTCCATAAGCCGTCCCCCTTTTTTAAAAATCATAGCACAGAGAAGGGGGAGAAGCAACACAGAGAAAGACAGGCCCTGGGCAGAAATTTTAATAGGGGCGATCCTATGAATCCACAGGCGCCTGCATTATTGGGTGATGAGAAACAGGCCTACAGCGCAGACTCCCATGCCGATGACCTGTTTGAGGGAGATGCTCTCCTGATAGAGGAAAAAGCCCACCAAGACTAGGATGCAGGCAAGGGAAATATTGGCCACAAGGGAGGCGGTGTTTACCTTCCATCCAGCCCGGTAGACGTGGATATAGCCAAACTCCAGGGCAACCACACTGATGCCCAGGAGGACCGCTGTCCAGTTGAGCTTGGATAGCTCTGCCGGCAGCTTTTGATGGCCGCCCTGGAACAGGTACAGCCCAAAGGCGCACGCCGCGGCAACACAGTAGGTGACGGCCAGGGAAAGAAAGGCGTTGGCCTGGGACGGGGTAGATTTTGTGGTGATATTGTAGAATACATTGGCCACAACCACCAGGGCAATAGGCCAGATATAACCGAGCATTATGATCCTCCTCCAAGCAAAAAGCAGCCAGACCAAAGCCTGACTGCCGGTAGGTGCTCACCCGTTTATTCTTTTATGATGATACCATTGCGGGCACCGGATGTCAAATTTCGTCTTTTATGCTTGTTGTCGCAGATCTAGAATCCTTGCCATTGCATTTGACGCCGGCATGGGGACAAAAAATCGAAATCCTTGGAGTACATCACAGTTGAGACTTTGCAAAATTTCGATCTGCTTGTCATCCTCAACCCCTTCCGCCAGGATGGTCAGTTCCATGCTGTGGCCTGTCTGGACCAGGGCGTTGAGGATGATCTTCCCCTGGGCCGTCCACATGTTGTCGATGAGATGCTTATCTAGCTTCAGACCATCCATGGGATATTCCTGTAGGTCGTGGAAGGAGGAAAAACCAATTCCGAAGTCGTCAAAGATTACCCGGACGCCAAGATCCCGAACGGCCATAATATTCCGGAGCATCTGTTCGCTTTCTTTGGGATCAATCCACTCGCTCTCGGTTACCTCCAGAATGAGCAGTTTTCGAGGAAAGGTATGGTTTTGTAGGATCTGTGTGAAGCGCTGGGTAAAATCATAACTGGCCAGTGTCCGGCGGGAAAAGTTGCAGGAAATAAAGAAATCATGGATTTCTTGTTGCTCTAAACCTTCTAGGAACACGCAGACTTTTTCCATGCCATAGAAATCCAGGTTCTCAATCCGGCCTTCCTTCTCCAGCAGAGGAACATAATGGTCCGGCATTAAGAGGCCCCGCACAGGGTGATTCCAGCGGGAAAGGGCCTCACCCCCCACCACCCGATAGGAGTGGGCGTCCACAAAAAATTGGAGATAAAGCTGAATTTCCTTCCGTTCCAATCCACCTTCAAAATCTGCCAATAGCTGCCATCGTTCCTGACAGTTTTTGCATTCTTTGGTATCACAAAATCTGCAATCCGTTTCCTCCCTGCGAGCCTTTAGGGCGCACTGCCTGGTATGAAACAGGGCGTGGCCTAAGTCCCGGTACTCTACCTTGAGAGGACAGATACCCGCCACTGCGTCGCCGGGGGATAACTTTCGCCCGTCGCAGGAAAAGCTGCGAATCTCCTGGAGCACGGCGCGTACCCACCGTTCTACCCTTTCCTGGTTCTGGGACATTTTAACGGCGATCAGTTCTCCGTCGGAGCCTTTGGCCAGGATATCGGAGGAAATACCCGCCTCTTTGAGTGCCTGTGCCCCATGAAGCCAGAATGCCTTGGCCTGCTCCTGCCCCATAAAATATCCCACATGATCCAGGTCTAGGTGAAAACAGACCAAATAATAGAGAGGGCGGTTCTGATCTTGGATGAGTCGCGGGTACGTATGATCCAGATATTCGTAGGTTCGCAGCCCCGTCTCCGGATCGTTTAGAAGAATTTCTTTGGCCTTTTTTCTCTCCCGTTTCAGACAGACCAGGGCCGACAGAAGCCCCAGAACCAGCAGCAGGAAGATTATCCCGATACCGACCATTGCAGCTGTGGGAATCCCCGGCTGCGGGGCGCCTTCTCCAGCGGCCTCCAACAGAGAGCCGGTCCACTCTGCCTGGGAGCGCTGGGCCGCATATTCCCGCAGGTCGGATTGAAAGGCGGAAGGAGCCACATCGGTAAAGGAGAGAAAATACACCGTCTCTTCCCCTTCAGTGACGGCGGGGAAGAGAAGAAGGGGTTCTTCCTCCATATGGGCATATTGGTTATCCCCCGCACAGCCAGAGACCAGGTCGACCTGTTGTTTCTCCGCTAGATCCTTCCGTTGATCCTTCTCGCCTGGCTGGTAATAGCGCAGATCGTACCCATATTCGCTGGCAAACTGCCGGAGAAATGAGGGAATTGCCCCCTCATAGGTCTGGCTTTCCGGGTCATAATACTCCAAAGGATAGAGATCTGGATTTCCTGCCACATAGATGATTGCTTCGCCGGTTTGCAAGTTCTACCTTCCTCTCTCACCGAAATAGGGCCAGATTGCCAGTAGGAGCTGCCTCGCTCAGACTGGCGGCCTGCTGTTCGAGTTGATGGGTCTGAGCGTTAAGCTCCTCCAAGGTTGCGCAG
The DNA here is from genome assembly GCF_965361945.1 of Zongyangia sp. Classification (NCBI taxonomy): domain Bacteria; kingdom Bacillati; phylum Bacillota; class Clostridia; order Eubacteriales; family Oscillospiraceae; genus Zongyangia; species Zongyangia sp. The sequence goes on from NZ_CBDTOK010000049.1 coordinate 16,316, forward strand.
ATAGACTCCCGCAGCTTTTTGATGTTTGCCCGGTAGCCATCCAACAGGGACAGATCCTGCTCCAAAGCTTGGCGGAGGGTTTGACGAGCGGCTTCCTCCTGAACCTGGGTTTCCGCCTTTAACGCTTCCGCGCTGGCTCTAGCGTCCAAAATAGCGGTGGAAATTTGATCATACTGTCCGCGTATCCTGCTGACTTCTTCCCGCAAGCGGCTATTTTCCTCCTCCAGCTCCCGGATGCGGGTTTGGGCCTGCTGATCCATCCGCTCCATCTGGGCATCCTTTTCCAGCAGCTTCTGAGAAAACGCCTCTTCCTGGGTGGCAATATATAAGAATACATGATCCTTTTTATATCCCCAAAGGCCCTGCTTCATTTCTTCCAGCTTCATAAATTGACCTCCGTTTATTTGAATTTGATTTCCTGGCGTTGGATCTGACCCCAGGTAGCCTTCTTTTTCCGATAACCGATGAGAGCAATCATCCGCACCCAGGCCAGAATAAACCGCAGGCAGGATACCTCGATGACACACAGCCCCACCGCCTTGAGAAGGTCGGAGGGATACAGGCGCAGGTCAATGGTGTGGACCCTGGCCCAAAAGGCCGTGAGAGAGAAGATGGCGGAATAGGCCACATAGATGCCGAAAAAGAGGAGCATAAAGGGCACATTTATCAAATCCACAGCAAAGGCCAGCAGGGTGGTCAGCAGGCCAAAGACCTCAATATAGGGGGAAAAGAGTTCATACAACAAGAAATAGAGGTAAGAGATAAAGCTGACCGCCCCATATTTGGGGTTGGCCATAATGTTGCGATGTTTCATCATGCTCTGGAACAACCCAATATGCCAACGGCGCCGCTGTCTGCACAGGTCTCCCAGCCTTTCCGGCACCTGGGTCCAGCAGATGGCGTCGGTAGCATAGCGAATGCGGTAGCGGCGTCCACTCTCCCGGCAGAAGACATGCAGCTTGACCACCAGCTCCATATCTTCCCCCATACTAGTGTTGTCGTAGCCGCCGGCGGCGATGACTACGCTTTTGAGAAATAGGCCGAAGGCACCGGAGATGATGATATTGCCATTAAATTTATCGAAGAGGATGCGGGAGGCCAAAAAGGAGCGGTCATACTCCAGGACCTGCATACAGGCCAGCAGCTTTCGGGGCATCCGGTAGCGCACCACCCGGCCGCTCTCAATTTCGGCGCCGTTGCAGGGACGCACCGCGCCGCCTACGGCTACCACATCGGGATCCTCCAGGACCGGCCGCACAATCTTTTCCAGGGAATCATGCTGGAGGACAGAATCCGCGTCTATACAAAGAAAATATGGATAATTGGAGACATTGATGCCCATATTCAGGGCGTCTGCCTTCCCGCCGTTTTTCTTCCGCACCAGGGTAATAGGCACCTTCCAGGCCCTGGTCTCATAGATTTTTTCCTCTGGCTGACAGGGAATCCTGCGCTGGATGGGACGATCAACACTCCACATGTGAAAGGCGTCCTTCATCACCTGGGCGGTTTCATCGGTGGATCCATCGTCTACCACAATAATCTCATAGAGTTTATAGTCCAGCGCCAACAATGAGCGGACGGTGGCTTCAATGGTCACCGCCTCGTTGTGGGCGGGCACAATGACGGAAACGGGGACATAGTAGTCGTTGGATAGCTCGTTTTTCAGGAGATTGCGCCGTTTAGCGGCATATAGGTCGGAGGAGCCCACCGTGACCGACAGAAAAAGGAAGCTGGCATATCCCAGCATGTAGAGGATGAAAAAGCCCTCTACGCAAAGGAGAAATATCTGTATAAAATCCCTCATAAAGCAGCAGCCACCTTTTCTTTTTGCTCGTTTCCTTCCGCTTCCCATTCCAACGGAGTTTTCTCCAGTCGCCTGGTTTCCAGGCGGTATACCAGCATCTCCCGGGCATACCGGTCCTCTCCCGCTATGACCTGCAGTAGCTGCTCATAGTCTAGGCCATGAGCCTCCAGACTGGCGGAAGCGTTGTAACGCACATACCAGTTAGGGCTGTTCATGGCATGCAGCAGCCCGTCCACAACTTCCTGGCCGGGATACCCTGCCAGAGAGGAAGCGCTGATGGCGGCAAACTCCCAGTGGGCCGGGTCCTGGTCGGCAATCATTGCCAGCAGGGTTTCTTTCGCCCCAGGGTCAGGATACCGCCCAAAGTAGCGGATGGCCGCGAAGCGCAGTTCCTTATTCTGCTGGGGATCCTGAAGAATTTGTAGCAGCTGCGGTCCATAGTTCCCACTTTGAAAGCGGATGTAATCGAGAATAGAGCGCTGGATATGGAGGGTAAACTGGTCGAATCTAACCCAGAGCCGGCCAATTAGATCGTCACAATTTCCCGTGTAGGTGAGAAGTGCCTCGGTGATCACCTTTTCGTGGAGAGGGGATTCCGTACCCTTCCTCAGTTCCAACAGGGCGGACACTAGGGATTCCGGGCTTCCGAAGGCGCAGAGGGCCTTGAGGGCGTTGATCCGGCAGTATAGGCTGTTTTTTTGCAGATAGGATAGGATAACCTGCTGAATCTGATCCATCTGCCGGTGACGCTGATTCCAGTGCCGGGAGAGGAAATAGCAATAATAAGCCGCCTGGGTTTCCTCTCGTTTCAAGTAGACGGTGGACAGGTATAAAAATACGGGCTGGAACTGTATTGTATACTCCAAAAATGTCGTGTTGCCCTTGTCATAGTCCTCCCAAAGCCGGTCGAATGCCAGCAGCCAATGAACCCGGGAGAGACGTCGGCGCATCCAGATCAGATGTCGCTCCTGAACAGGCTGGTTCTGCCGGATATAATTAAGCTGGGCGTCCACCCGTTTGGCAAGCGCCGCCACCTGTTTTTCCAGCCGGTGGTTTCCGGTGCGAAGATGGAGGGTGTAAACAAGGTTAAATACCAGCATGCTGAGACACACTAAACCGTACCCATATAATAAATATTCAATGTTCACACCATTTACCTCCTTTCCAGGCCAGGGAAAGATCAGCCGTCCCGACGGGCCCAATACTCCTGTAAGATATAATAGGATTCTTTCAGTCGCTCATGGCTGGTAACCGTTTTCCCCCAGCCCTCCAAGGAGAAAGCGTTCATAGGAATACGGTACTCCCTGTCCTCACCGGTGGCCAATCCTACATACATTTGGTCAATCTGGAGGTTTTCAATTCCATAGCACTCATAGTAGTCGTCGTGGATCATCATCTCCGATGGGTTGGAGAAATTGAGCAGCTGCCAGGGGATGCGGATTTCCACCCCGTCACCGGTAAACATGTAGTCGGCCAAGGAGTCGAAGTCCTCCGATTCCGGATTGGCATTGCCATAGCGGAGCTTGCCTGTCTCGTAGACCTCGCCTACCCGCTGGGCAACATTCTGCTTGGGAAGGAGATCGGTCAGCTTCAGGGCCAGGTCGATGGAAACAAAGCGGGGGCTGTCCTTCTCCGGCGGGCTGATATAGGGGTCGGCGATGTAATAGGCCTCCCAATAGACCGCTTTTAGGACCTCATACCGCTCCTGCACCATAATCCGGCTGTTGTCGGCGCCGTCAATGCTGATGATGAAATCGCAGGCCTGCTCAAAGGTCAGGCCATAGTTTTGGCAATAGGTGCTGCCGGTTTTGGGGGTGATGTCAAGGGGAATGTACAGGGTATCCTCCTGAGGATCAAAGCCCTCTTGACGAGCGTAGAAATAGAGAAACTTTTCGTCATATTTCATGGACAGGCTGCCATCCTCCGACGTAAGGACCACATCCTCCTCAGCCCATTCCGAGGGATTGCCGTCCACATAGCAGACGCTTTCCTCCTCGCCTGGGTCGAAGGTCAGCAGGCCGAAAAACTGCTCGTTGGTCTGATAGTCGCTCCAATAGGGGGTGTTGTCCAGATCTACGGCGTGCATGGTGTTCCAGGTGCGTTTAAACCATTCATCCTGCCAGGAGAATAGGCAGCTTCCCGCGCTGCCGGCGTCCATAATATCCTCATAGCATTCGATCAGGTACTGCCCCTGTTCCTGTTCGTTGACATAACCCTGGCTCCGGCCGGTGTTTTCGTCGGTTTGCGCCCGTCCTCTACCGGTAGTAATGCCGTATTCAGAGATGACCACCGGTATGTTGTGGAAATGATTGAGGGCCTTGAGATAGGCGGAATAGGTGTTGAGCTGCCCCTGGGAGTCGTAGTAGTCCTCCTCGGTGAGATAGTCCTGGATCCGAGGCGCGTCAAGCAGGGAAAGGCGGTACGCAAGGGTCCTGGCCATGTTGGCGCCAAAGAGGTCGTCCAGCTCCTCCGGGGAATAGGAGGCCGCCTCCCGTTCGGTCTGGAGATAATCGGGGAAATAGGCATAAACATGGTAGGAGGCGAAATACCCCGACAGGAAATTGTCGGTGGGCTGGATGTGTTCCACATTGATGGCCGCCACCTTATGACGATAGTTGGAGGTGATGAGGGAATAGCGGAAGGGGTCGGTGGTGGGCCAGTTGGAGAAGGCCACCAAACGCTGTTGTTTATAGCGGGAGCTTTCATATGCGATGAGCCTATCTCCCAACTGGGCCAACATGGCTTCAAAAGGGGTAGCCTCATCGGTAGTGACCATATATTTTCCAGAGTAACTGCACCTGTCCGGGTTATTTTGGTTGGTGTAGGTGACAAGGCTTGACTCCCACTCCACCCCCAGAATATAGCCCAGCACCCAGGAGGATACGTCGTGCCGGTAGAAGCCGGAGCCGTCCCCATCCCGGCCCAGAAGGAATTTGTTCCCATGGAGGATATCCACAATGGTCTGGCAGTCCTCGATGAGCTCGGGAAGCAGCCCGTCGTCATAGGCGTCCTTATGGGAGTTATGGGAATAATCATCCACCCAAACGCCATGAAGCAGCCAGAGAGGTTCCTCCCCTTGCGCCTCCCGCTGGGTGTTGTATTCGTAAAAGGCGTTGTAAAAATCGTCGTGAAGGATGGTGTACACCCGGATGGTGTTGGCCCCCAGGTCCTGGATCATCCCAAACCACCGCAGATAGGTTTCTTTGTCAATAGCGAAATCGGTGGCCCACTCCCCGGGAATGCCCACCCCTAAATCCACGCCGCGGATCTCAAAGGGGACGCTCTCTCCGTCCCGGACCATATAGATGGACTCCTCGTCGGTGGTCATAAAGGTGCTCACCGGGGCATTGGGGTTGAGGTCAATATAAAAGCCCAGATTGTAGTACGCGTACCAGCCCATAAAAATGACCAGGATCAGCGCACAGATGCAGATGATAAACTTTTTCAATGGGCTCTGCCTCCTCTGGGTTTTCAGTGATTATAGGCCTTGTTGCGGGAGGGGTGGCAGTACTGCCGCAGGGTGTGGATGTTGTCGTCCAGCCAGTCGCCCCGGTCGCAAAGCCAGCCCTTCAGCTGTTTCACCGCTTCCTCATGGCTATACAGATTGCGGGAGGTGGGGATCAAAGGCTCCCATTGGGTCATGACCTCATGCCATCTCTCATTGTTGCGCTCTATTGCCGGGCCGAGATAAGCCAAGGTTTCGTCGATATAGTTCATAAGATATTCTTCACTGAAGACGGTGTCCCGAAGCTCTTCGTACCGCTCCAGCAAACGGTCTACAAACCGCTGGGATTTGCACAGCATGGTGTACCAGTGCTTGCCGTACATAATGAGGGTGTCAGGGTCGAATTCGGTTTCCTGATAATTGTCGCAGGCGTTGTTGAAATCCCACACCGCCAGCTTGTATTTCCCACTCATATCCTTGTAGATATAGGTGGAGTATTTTCCAGCGTCCGAATTCATGGAAAATTCGTTAATAAGGAAATAGTCGATAAAGTTTTCTTCGTCGATCCAGTTCCAATAGCCATATTTCCCAGTGTCATAGTCATAGGAGTATAGGGCCTTTTCAAAAGCGGCGTAGTCCAGCTCAATCCCTTCCCGGATCTCTTCGGTCAGGGCGGAACGTTTGGGATATCGGATAGAGATATCAGTTTCGATGGTTGTCATTCGTTCAAGATAGGAATAGACATCCCGGATACTGCCCAGATCTGGGTCGGTGGTGCGGTCGGACCGCAGCAGGTAACCGGTGACTGAGGTGCCGTATGCCTGATCGCTGAGATCCAGCCGGCAGTCGTTGCCGTTGGTGATTGTCTCCACCATCAGATAGAGCCCTTCATATTCCCCGTTGAGGATCAGCTCGCAGTAGCGGACATTGGGAGCCCACGCCATGATCTCACCGGAAATGTTGTACCACATGTAGTTGCGGATCAGGGACTTGTCCAGAGAGGGGCCGTAAAGTGCCCAGTCGCTGTGAGCGTCCATGCCCATAACCGCGACTGGGTTATCCAGCCCCTCTTCGTCCACGAAATTGAGCCGGTAGGAGCGTTTTTCAAAGGTGCGGGAGGAGTGGCCCCGCAGCCGGATTTCGGAAATGGTAGATACTGTCGCCGGGTCGGAAGGGTGGTTGTTCCGGTCCTGATTGTCGATGATGGATACTTCCGCATCCACCACATCCCGGCCGTCATCGGCTAGGCTGGTATATACCTCACCGAAACTATCATGAAGGTCGGTAATTTCACCAGGGATTTGCTGGCCGCTAGTGTCGATAATGACCAAGGGCAGGTGGGTGCATAACTCGCTGCCGCTACAATCGCAGCCCGCATCCGGCTGCCGGGCGCTTAGATGCTGATGAACTCGGGCGGGACCGGTCTCCTGATCAAAGGCGGCAGCCGCCAATGCGCTTAGGATCATGATGATGGCCATAGACAGCCCTAATACCCGATATTTCATGCCCTACGCCCCCTTTTTAGCTGGCAGATCAGCCGCTGATTTCATCGTTTTGCATGACAATATTGAAATACTCGATGCCGCCGATCCCATACACCGCATCGGTAATGCTCTTGCCTCCTGCCTTTTCCGCCTTGGCAAGATACTTGCCGCTGAGCTCATAGATAAATTCCACATTCTCATCCGTCGTGTTTTTCGCGCGGAGGATGGCCTTGCGGTTAAAGTATTGGAAGATCAGCGCTTCGACGGTGGGTTCGTTGACCCGGGCGGCCCGCAAAATCAGCAACACCCGGTTGTCGTTTCGGATGCGCCCGAAGAACAGCAGCACCAAAAATACAAAGGCGCTCCCCACCGAGGCCACTAGATAATCCCCAGAGCCGCAGCAGATTCCCACCACAATGGCCCAGAAGATGTAGACGGTGTCCCGGGAGTCCTTGATTGCGGTGCGGAAACGGACAATGGACAGGGCGCCTACCATGCCAAGAGAAAGAGCGATATTGTTGCCGATGACGATCATTACGGTGGTGGTCACCACAGTCAGGGTGACAAGGGATACATTGAATTTGACGCTGTAGATACTCCCGCTGTGGGATAGACGATAAGATAGGAAGATAAACCCTCCAATTACCACCGCAAAGGCAAGACGCAGGACAATGGCTCCAATGGAGAGTTCGCCACCGCTGGTTTCCAATAGTTGTAATAGATATTCTCTCATGGTTGATGTTTCTCCTCCTTGTGAAAGTTATCCGTGGTTGCCAAGGGAAACGCTTCGGGCTAGACAGTATTTACTGACGGACAGTTCTGAACGTTCCACCTGATCTAGCAGGTCCTTGATATAGCTGAGCAGGAAGCCGTTATACTTGACCTCTAGTACCAAATTGAATGGATCCATCACCGGATACATGGGAAGTTTAGGGTCGAACAGCTCAAAGCGGGACTCGGTAGCGACAATCCGGCTGTCAAATGTAATGCGGATGCGGTTTTCCTTGGCCACATAGGCCTGCCGGCGGTATTCCACCACCGTTTTTGGCCGGTAACACCGGCAGTGCATCAATCCGTAGCATTCCGCCGCAAAGGGATCTTTGTATTTCTGCAGGGGACGGTAGTCCCCCTGGCACAGCCGCCGGGCATCCTCTCGGGTAAGACGAAGGGAACGCTTGCGCTGATAGGGGCCCTCCTTTTGTTTCATCTCCAGCATGGCGAAATCCGCTTGAGGGCTGTAGCTGCGCAGCCGGATTTTCCTGCGCAGTTCCAGGCCGTCCGCCTTGTCGTGAAAATCCTGGTCATCCGGGGTGTCGAAATACAGGGAGCGGATAAGATAGCCCTGGGCGCCGTTGTGGGCGTCGCCGTGCATGACGGCGCCTAGCCGACTCTGTAGCAAAAGACTATCCACCGTATGGATAGCAAACTTCTTTTCCTGTCGTAAAACTTCGTTCATCCCGGGCCTCCTGTCCTTTGCCTCCCTCCTGATTCTCAATATAGAATAATTGGTCCTCGGCGGGAATGTAAGGGATGTTGTAGCGTCAAATATAGAGATAAAAAATGTTTTTACAAGATCATCCTACATGGTTTTTACATTATATTTTAACACAAAGAAAAGGTCAGCACAACACTGGCAGGGGATGGGGACCCGCGTGCGCCGGCAAAATTTCCCCTTTGAAGCCAGCGTGTTCACTGGGGGGATTATCGGCCATAAAGGGAAACTACCCAGGGCTTTTTATGGCTGTGTAATGCGGAAGGGGAAAAAGCCTGATGAAAAATGGCGCAAGGAACAGATAGTTAGAAATCAGAAAGAAGTATTGAAAGTCTAGGACAAATATACTATACTAAAACATAACTGAGACTATTTTGAGAACGGCACTTACGACATCATTGCTCTGGCTTGAGATGAAGGGCCGCTCAGCAGCAAACAGGAAAGGATGCGTTGTAAATGAAACAACACCAGGACGCTGTGGGATACCTGCCGGAAGAGCGGCCAAGCTTTGGAAAGCTGCTGTTGTACGCCATACAGCAGGTCATTGTCATGTTCCCGGCCACCGTTACGGTTGCCCTTGTCACCGGCTTTCAGGTATCCACCACCATTTTCGCCAGCGGCCTTGCCACCCTCTGCTTTATTCTGATTACCGGCAGGAAGATCCCGCTGTATTATGGCTCCAGCTTCGCCTACCTGACCGCCATCGCCAGCATGTGCGCGGCCGAAGGCTTTGTGAAGGTAGACGGTATTCTGCCTACAGAAGCGATCCAGTATGCCCAGTTCGGCATCATCTTCTCCGGCCTTATCTCCATTGCGGCCGGCCTGTTGGTCCGCTTCTTCGGCAAGAAGGTGGTGGAGACCATCCTGCCCGCCTCCATCACCGGACCGGTTGCCATGATCATCGGCCTCACCCTGGCGGGGAACGCCTTGAGCGACGCCATTCCCAACGTCACAGAGGTGACCAGCGAGAGTGTCATGTGGATTATTGTCGCCCTGGTTACTCTGATCTCTACAATCCTCTATTCCAAATATCTCAAGGGATTCCTTGGACAGCTTCCCCTGCTGCTTGGTGTGCTGACCGGCTGCGCGGTGGCCGGCATAGCTTACGCTGCCGACTGGGCCAACCTATTCCGCTCTGTGCCGGCAGCGGCTCTGGAAGCCTCTGTTTGGCGCTTGGGCGACGGGTCTATCTTCGCTGTCCCCGCGTTTTCCTTCCCCAAGGTGTCCTGGAGTGCTGTAGCGGCGATTATGCCCATCGCCATTGCCACCATTCCCGAATCCACGGCCCATATGTATCAGCTGGATATCTATGTCAATGACGTTGCCCGGAAAAAAGGCAAAAAGATGAAATACAGCCTTATCGATATGCTGGACCGCAACCTGATTGGCGACGGTATCTGCGATATGATCTCCGGCGTTGTGGGCGGCCCCGCCGGTACCAACTATGGTGAAAATATCAGCACCATGGCCATTACGAAGGTGTTTTCCGTCCCCGTCCTCGTTGCCGCGTCGATTATCGCCATGATCGTCAGCTTCTTTACGCCGCTGATCCAGGTGATCTATGGCATCCCTCTGGCAGTCATCGGCGGGTTGGAAATTTATCTATTCGGCGCCATCGCGGCCCAGGGTATTGCCATTATGATTGAGAAGAAGGTGGACATGTTCTCCTCCAAGAACATTGCCGTCATCGCTTCCATCATGATTATCGGCATCGGCGGGAACTACGCCTTCGGCGGCAACATCCCGTTCTTCGGCCTGCAGGTTCCCTGTATTGCAGGCGCAGCCATTTTCGGCATCCTTCTCAACCTCCTGCTCAGCATCGGTGAGAAGAAAAAAGCAAAGGCACAGGAAGAAGAGTAAAACCGGCTTATCCTTTATAGCACGAAAAATAGACGTTGCAGTACTGCAACGTCTATTTTTATCATACTTGATTGATGCGGAGGTGTGGGATATGGAAGTTAGAAAAATAGGAAAAGAGCAATTAGACGAGGCCCTTGGCCTGGTTTGGGAGGTCTTTTTGCAGTTTGTAGCGCCTGATTATTCGGAGGAGGGGATAAAGTCCTTTCGGGATTTTATGAAAAGTGAGGAAATGATCGCATCCCTGGAGTTTTTTGGGGCTTACGAAAAACAGGAGCTGCGAGGCGTCATCGCCACCAACGAAAACCGAAAGCATATCTGCCTCTTCTTTGTGAAAGCCCAGTATCACAGGCAGGGCATTGGCAGAAAGCTGTGGGAATATGTCCTGGGCAATAGTCCCCATAAGGCATTGACGGTGCATGCTTCCCCCTATGCCGTACCCATCTACCGCCAATTGGGCTTTGTGGAAACGGGTGGGGAGCAGATCGCCGATGGCATGAGATTTACCCCCATGAAATTTGAGAGATCGCTGCTGGCAGCTGGCAGAGCCTAGGCAAATGCCGTCAGCTTGCTCTTTTTATAAAATGAGAGAGCGAAAAAAGGCCCAGCACCCATCCAACTTTCCTAGCAATTGGACGATTAATGATTATAGGGACACAGTCAGGTCATTCTCATGGTTCTCGTACCGGTATTCTGTCTCAGAGAAGTAGCCTTTCAGCAGCTTCATGGAGA
>NZ_CBDTOK010000050.1:0-3695 GCF_965361945.1 Zongyangia sp.
AATTTTGACTGTAGATATTGACGGCAAAGAGGTGACCCAGGAGATTTTTGCCGGCCATAAGTTGACGGTGGTCAATGTCTGGGCCACTTGGTGCACCTGGTGCCTCAAGGAGATGCCCCATCTGGCCGAAATCGCAGAGGAAATGGAAGCGGATGGCGTACAGATCATCGGCCTTGTCACCGACGCCGGCACAGCGGAGGCGGTAGATGAGGAGCAGCTGGCGCTGGTCAAGGAGATTATGGAGCAAACCGGGGTGGAATACCCCATTATCCTCCCCGACGCGTCCCTCTCAGAAATCCTGCTCAGCCAGGTCGCCGGCCTGCCCCAGACCTTTTTTGTCAACGGTGAGGGGGAGGCGCTGCCCCTCTACTACCCGGGGTATCAAGACAAAGAGGGCTGGATCAGCACCATCCAGTCGGTGCTTGCCACCTTAGAGGGGGAATCTTAGATGAAACGGCGCTGGATACTGCCCGCCACCCTCCTTGTTTTAGGCGGCGTATTGATGGCAGTAGGAATTTATCGTGGGGAGATGGCCACAGTCTTTCAAAAGGCCGCCAACCTGTGTCTGGAGTGTATCGGCATTGGCTAAACAAAAGAGAAGAAACCTCCGTCCCTGGGTGCAGGGGATCTGGACGGTGGTGACCAACAGCTATCTGGTGGGATTTTGGCAGGGAAAACTCTACCGCGGCCCCATCAAAAACCTCTGTGTGCCCGGACTCAACTGTTATTCCTGTCCCGGAGCGGTGGGCTCCTGCCCTATCGGCGCCCTACAGGCGGTGATAGGCAGCCGGGACTATCATTTTGCCTTTTATGTGGTGGGCTTTCTCATGGCGGTAGGCGCCATCTGCGGCCGGTTTGTCTGCGGCTGGCTCTGTCCCTTTGGCTGGATCCAGGAGCTGCTTCACAAAATCCCCTTCCCCAAGAAGATCCGCTCCTTCCGATGGGATAAGCCCCTCCGGTTTCTCAAATATGGGATTCTGGTAGTTTTCGTGATCCTGCTGCCCCTGTTTCTGGTGGACTTCATCGGCCAGGGAGAGCCCTTTTTCTGCAAGCTGATCTGCCCCGCCGGCACCCTGGAAGGCGGCATCCCCATGGTGCTGCTCAACGAGCCGCTGCGGGCGACCATTGGCTGGCTCTATACCTGGAAGATGGCCATTTTGGCGGTTTTGATCCTTTTATCCATTCTAATCTACCGGCCCTTCTGCAAATATCTTTGTCCCTTGGGGGCCGTCTACGGGCTGGCAAATCCCGTCTCCTTCTATAAGCTTCGGGTAGATGAGGAAAAATGCATCCGCTGCGGAAAATGCGCCAAGGTCTGTCCTATGCAGGTGGACCCGGTCAAATCCCCTAACGCTTTGGAATGCATCCGCTGCGGGGAATGTAAAAAGGCCTGTCCCACCGGCGCCATTTCTATGGGATTTGGCGCCCGGGTCTCCGCCAAAAAGATGATTGGCATCGATCTGCCAGAGATGGAGAAAAAGTCTTGACATGTGGGCATATGCACATTATAATGAGAGAGTAATGTGCATATGCCCATTTTTGCTGGGCAAAATGAAAGGAAGTAACCCCATGCCCAGAAATGTCAAATGCAGGAGGGTCTGCGCCGAACCCCAGGCGGCATGCTTTGTGCCGGAAAACGGGGGAGGGGAGGAGATCCGGCTCAGCGTAGACGAGCTGGAATCCCTGCGGCTGTGCGATCTGGAGGGAATGGACCAGGATATGGCCGCCGAGCGGATGAATGTCTCCCGCGGCACCTTTCAGCGCATTCTCTATGCGGCGCGGCGGCAGGTGGCTGACGCCCTTTGCCACGGCAAGATCCTGCGCATCGGCGGCGGCAACTACCAGGTGGCCCAGTCCCGTTGCCAATGCCCCGGAATGTGCGCCAAATGCAGATTTTCTGAAGACGATGAAACCAAAAAGGAGATGTAAAATCCCATGAGCGAATGTAATCACGATTGCGGAAGCTGCTCCCAGACCTGCGCGGAGCGGCAGGATCCCGCCGATTTTAAAGAAAGCCTCAACGAGATGAGCAGCGTCAAAAAGGTCATCGGCGTTGTCAGCGGCAAGGGTGGCGTAGGCAAAAGCATTGTCACCGCTATGCTGGCAGTTCTCTTAAAGCGCCGGGGCTACAACACCGCTGTACTGGATGCCGACATCACCGGTCCCTCCATCCCCAAGGTCTTCGGCATCAAGGAGCGGGCCCAGGCCAGTGAATTCGGCCTTCTGCCGGCCAAGAGCAAATTCGGCACCGACATTATGAGTGTCAACATGCTGCTAGAAAACGAGGAGGATCCTGTTGTCTGGCGCGGCCCGATCATCGCCGGCACAGTCAAGCAGTTCTGGACCGATGTGATCTGGTCGGATGTGGACTTTATGTTTGTGGATATGCCTCCGGGCACCGGCGATGTGCCGTTGACCGTGTTCCAGTCCCTGCCGCTGGATGGCATTATCGTGGTCACCTCTCCCCAGGAGCTGGTCAGCATGATCGTGGCCAAAGCTGTCAACATGGCAAAGCTGATGGATATCCCCATCCTGGGTGTGGTAGAAAACATGAGCTATGTAGAATGTCCTGACTGTGGCAAGAAGATCATGGTCTTTGGGGAAAGCCATGTGGAAGAAGCAGCCAAGAAATATAACCTTCAGGTCCTGGGCAAAATCCCCATGACCCCGGATTTGGCCCGGGTCTGCGACCAGGGTGTCATCGAGCTGTTTGAAGGCGATTGGCTGGATCACGCAGCTGACGTCATCGAAAATATAGAGGGAGATGCGAAGAAATGAAAATCGCGGTAACCACTGAAAACGGCCAGGTCTTCCAGCATTTTGGCAAGACCAAAACCTTCACCCTGTACACGGTGGAAAACGGTGCGGTACAGGAGAAAACCCTGCTGGACGGCGGCGACGAAGGACACAGTGCCCTGGTTGGCGTTCTCAAAAACGCGGGGGTAGAGCTTCTCATCTGCGGCGGCATTGGGCCGGGAGCCCAAAACGCCCTGGCGGCGGCTGGCATCACCTGTGTGGCCGGCGCTTCTGGAGATGTGGACGCTGCGGTGGCAGCCTATCTTGCCGGAACCCTGCAAATCGATCCGGCGGCGGCTCATTGTAACCACCACGGCCACGGGGAAGGCCACACATGTGGCGATCATCACGGCCACGAGGGCGGTCACAGCTGCGGAGCCCATACCTGCAAATAATTGCGCGCAAAAAAGAGCGGAAGCCTAGGCTTCCGCTCTTTTTATGTTTGGGCATTTCAGTTTTTATTTCATCTCTTCCCGGAGCAGGGAGTAGATACAGGAATCGAGAAGCCGTCCTCTCTTGTATACACTTTGACGGAGGATCCCTTCCAGGGTAAAGCCCGCCTTTTCCAGAGCGCGGCGGCTCCCCAGATTGGCGGCATAGGGCTCGGCGTGGATGCGGGCAATGTCATAGCGGGAAAAGGCCTCCTCGCACACCCGCCGGATGGCCCGGGACATAATCCCCCGGCCCCAAAAGGGCTCTCCCAGCCAGTAGCCGATCTCCCCGCTTTTGCGGTAGACGTCTTCCCCGAGAGTGACGCTGATGCTCCCCACGGCCTGGCCGTCGATCTGGATCGCCCGGGCCAGCTGGCGCTCCTCGCCGGCCTGGATGCAGGAGAGGACAAACTGCCGGGCATCGTCATAAGCATAGGGAAAGGGGAAGACATCCCGCAGGTTGGCCGC
>NZ_CBDTOK010000051.1:0-18368 GCF_965361945.1 Zongyangia sp.
GTTTGGGGATATCTCAAGGATTGACATTGCCACAACTATCCGATATTATTAGATAAAACCACATAAATATAATATAAAACAACAAAATATTTATAATTAAATTTGAATAAACAATATAAAACCAATTTTATATTCTAATAGAAATAAGGAGGTTTGCTATGAAACAGTATGTATTGGTTATCGATGAAGGTACCACTGGAACTCGGGCGCTTATCTTTAATCAAGAGTTTTCTGTTATTGCCCAGAGTTACGAAGAATTCACTCAATTTACTCCAAGCGAGGACAAAGTTGAGCACGATGCCATGGAAATCTATGATAAGACAGTACAGCAATGTCGTATGCTATTTCTCAGGCAGGAATTTCTCCTAATGAAATAGCCTGTATTGGCATTACTAACCAGAGGGCCACTGCGGTGATTTGGGATAAGGAGACAGGAATTCCCTTATATCATGCGATTGTTTGGCAGGACAGCCGTACCGGTGCTCGTTGCGAAGAACTTAACAATAGTCCCTGGGGAATGAAATGCAAAATGGCGACAGGTTGGACCATTGCTACTGTCTATTCTTCACTAATGATTGAATGGATGATGCAAAATGTACCTCAGGTACGGGAGAAACTATTAGATGGATCAGCTATTTTCGGCACCATTGACAGCTGGTCGATTTGGAAGTTGACAGGTGGGAAGACCCACGCCATCAGTTATTCCAACGCATCTGTCACTGGAGCACTGGATCTAAAAAGCTGTACATGGTATCAGGAGCTTCTGGATTATTTGGGAATTCCCGTTGCTTGCTTCCCGTCTATCATGGATGATTCGGGGAATTTTGGCACCACTCTTTCAGAGATTTTAGGGGCAGAAATCCCCATTATGAGTGCTATTGCTGACCAACATGCAGCTCTTTATGCACAGGGTTGCCGTGGAGCGGGCATGGCAAAACTGACAAATGGTACTGGTTCTTTCTTGGATGTCAATATTGGTGAGCAATGTGCGGTTATTCCAGAGGGTGGAATTAATACCGTGATCGGTTGGAAAATTGGGGAACACATTAGCTATGCCATGGAAGGCTATGCAGCAGTTACAGGATCTGCTGTCCAGTGGCTTCGGGATGGTCTTGGAATCATTGAAAAATCTGCTGACAGTGAAACGCTAGCGCGTTCAGTAGAGGATTCTAACGGACTTTATCTGGTTCCTGCTTTAACAGGACTAGGAACTCCCCACTGGGATCCTTTTGCCAGGGGGCTGATGATCGGTATCAATCGTGGTACAACAAAGGCGCATGTATGTCGGGCAACTTTGGAATCCATTGCATTTTCTATTAAAGATATCATTGAATCCATTAAAGAGAATTCTGGACAGGGCGTAACCGACATTCGTATTGATGGCGGGGCTTCTAAGAATAACCTGTTGGCTCAGCTATTGGCGGATATTCTTGACGCGACTATTCGGCGTCCAAATTCGGTGGAAGCTACTAGCTTGGGAGCTGCAGAATTAGCAGGTTTAGCCGCGGGCATATGGCGTGAAGAAGATTTTGACCGTGCAGTTACATATGATGCTACTTTTACCAGCCATATGGAAGATACAACAAGAGCAAAACGTTACAGCGAATGGCTAGAAGCGGTGGAAAGAAGCCGCAAATGGATCAAGCAATGAGGAGTGATTAAAACTTGCAAAGTTTTTATGATCGGCTTGCTCAGATGGGAATCCATGGTCATGCAGAAATTGACCTGGATGAGGATGGTATCGCCCATCTCACGGGAAGCCTTGGAAGTTGGCAGGAGGTTGTGGATGTAGGACACATGGCGGCCAAGTTACCAGGCGTGCGCCATGTGGTGTGTGATCTGCAATCTCCGGAAGTGAAGGAGAAGAAAAAAGAGGATATATCCCCTTACCGTGCATTAGGTGAGGTAGATCGGGCGGATGTTGTTATTATTGGCGGTGGTGTCACTGGATGCGGAATTGCCCGGCAGTTGAGCCGCTATCAATTAGATATACTGCTGATTGAAGCGAAGGAAGATATTGCTTGTGGTACAACAAAAGCCAATAATGGCATGATTCATTCTGGATATGATTCAAAACCGGATACACTCAAGGCTAAGCTCAACGTTCGCGGAAATGCTTTGTATAGTGATTGGGCCAGAGATCTGGGATTTCAGTTTAATCGGACAGGATCTTTTGTCTGTGGTTTTGATGAAGAAGATAGAAAAGTCATTGAGGCATACTACGAAAACGGAAAGAAGAATGGCGTTCCCGGTATTGAAATCATTTCTGGAGAGAGGGCAAGAGAAATTGAGCCGGCACTTTCCAGTGCCATTACCTGCGCGTTATGGACGCCTTCTGCTGGATATGTGGAGCCATATGAGGTTGCGCTGGCATTGGCAGAAAACGCAGTGGACAACGGTGTGCGTTTCCGTCTCTCCTGCCGCGCTGTAGACATGGAAATTGACAATGGCCGGATTTCAGGAGTGCTGACAAATCAAGGCTTGATAAAATGTGACTTTGTCATTAATGCCGCGGGTCTCTATGCAGACGAAATTGCTGAAATGGCAGGGGATCGCTTTTACAGCATTCATCCCCGTCGGGGTGGACTTGTCATTTTCGACAAAGAATACAAAGGAAAACTTTCTACCTTTGCTGGATTGGCTCCGAGCAACTATACCAAAGGCGGAGGTCCTATGATGACTCCAGATGGTACAATGCTGTGGGGACCTTCTGCAAAGGAAGTATGGGACAAGGAAGACCTTTCTGTTGAACAGGAAGATATGGATTTCATTTTAGGCAAGGCTTTTCGTCTGGTAGAGGGAATGGATAGAAGCGGAGTAATAACCTACTTTGCAGGAAATCGGGCAGCTACCTACGAAGAGGATTTTATTATCGAGAATTCCAAAAAGCTTCATAATTTTATGCATGTAGCAGGTATTCAGTCTCCTGGATTGGCAAGTTCCCCGGCTATTGCAGAGTTGGTAGATACGTTGTTGCTGCAGCGGATGCCAAATGTTAAAAATAAAGCAAATTTTCATCCGGTGCGTCAAGCGCAGACTCCTTTTGCTAGAGCAAGCGTAGAGGAACGAGAGGCCATGCTCAAAGAAGATCCACGATATGGCCACATTATTTGCCGGTGCGAAAGTGTAACTGAGGGAGAAATTGTCAAAGCCATCCATGGAAAAATTCCAGCGACAACCATAGATTCTGTTAAACGGCGGACACGAGCAGGCATGGGCCGTTGTCAAGGGGGCTTTTGTGGAGCAAAAGTACTAGAAATCCTTTCTAGGGAGCTTGGTGTTTCCCCGTTAGAGGTTACCCTCAAAGGAGAGGGATCCCAAGTACTTTTGGAAAAGACGAGGCAGGTGATCGATCGATGAGAAAAGAACAGGTAGATATTGCAATCATCGGCGGAGGACCTGCTGGTTTGGCTGCAGCAGTTCGGGCAAAAGAACTTGGAGTTAAAAAGGTGATGCTCATTGAACGTGACGCTGATCTCGGAGGTATCCTGAATCAATGTATCCATGATGGTTTCGGCCTCATTCGATTTAAAAAGCAACTTTCAGGTTGTGAATATGCCCAGCGCTTTGTAGATATGGTACATCAAAATGATATTCAGGTGATGTTGGGCGCGATGGTGCTAGAACTACACCCGGATAAGACTCTTTTGGTAACAAGTGAGAAAGAGGGGCTTACTCAGGTAGATGCAGGCGCAGTCATCTTGGCGATGGGTTGTAGAGAACGCACTCGGAGTCAAGTAGGAATTATGGGAAGTCGGCCTGCTGGAGTACTCACCGCCGGAGCGGTACAAAAGTACATCAATGTGGAGGGATTTTTGCCTGGAAAACGAGCTGTAATACTGGGCTCCGGCGATATTGGGCTCATTATGGCCCGCCGTATGACCTTAGAAGGCATCAAGGTGGAAGGTGTTTATGAAGTAATGCCATCTCCGGGCGGCCTCAGAAGAAATGTAGTCCAGTGTTTGGAAGACTATGGAATACCTCTTCATCTTTCCACAACCGTCACAGCGATTCATGGTAAGGAACGGATTACAGGAGTTACTGTAGCACAGGTGGATGCTCAGAGAAAACCGATAAAGGGAACTGAGAGACAAATTGCCTGCGATTTGTTGGTCCTATCGGTAGGATTAATTCCCGAAAATGAATTGAGCAGGGGAGCGGGAATTATGCTGTCCTCAGTTACACGAGGGCCTTTGGTAGATGATGGAATGATGACATCAGTTCCAGGAATCTTTGCCGCGGGAAATGTAGCTGCTGTTTTTGATTTAGTAGACTATGTGTCTGCAACAGGAGAAAGAGCGGCTGCCAGTGCGGCGGCCTACCTAAAGAAAGGGGTACCGGTTGGGTCTAGCTATGCCATTGAGGCAGGAGAGAATGTCTCTTTCGCGTTGCCGCAATCTTACAAATCACCAGAAGAGGACGATACATGTACTCTCTATTTGCGTGTTAGAAAGCCAATGACAAATACAAAAGCTATTGTCAAATGCGGGGAAAAAATAGTTGCACAGAAACACTATAAAGTGGCCGCTCCGCCTGAAATGATGGCAATTCCGATTCAACTTAGCACAGGAATGAGTGGGGGCGTCACTGTGGACGTACTTGAGGAGGAAGGCAAATGAAACAAATAGATTATACCTGTATTGTCTGTCCTCAAAGCTGTGATATCACTTTGGTTGACGAGGAAGGAAAGATCATCGTTTCAGGAAACAGATGTGTACGAGGCGAAAATTATGCCAGAAACGAATACACAAATCCCCGGCGGATGATCACCACTACAGTGAGTATCAAAGGCTCCCATATCCATATGTTGCCAGTAATCAGCAGTGATACCGTGCCAAAAGAAATGTTAAAGGATTGCCTTCATTACCTTTATACATTGCAACTAGAAGCTCCGGTCACTATAGGACAGATTGTTGTCCAGGATATTTTGGGCACAGGTATTGATATCATAGCGGCCAGAACAATTTCAAGGTCAGATCAATAGAAAGGAACTAAGATGATGAACGAGACATTACAGCGCTTTTGGGACGAGGTACGAGTTCAGTGTCCTGGTACTGAAATTTTGCTCTCCCCTGAAGAGAAGCTCATCTATTCCCACGGATGCTATCCCAGGGAATATAAGTGGATGCTTCAAGGAAAATATCCTTATCAAACCAGTGGTGTACTGCGCCCTGAAAATGAGGAAGAGATCAGTGGCATCATGAAACTTGCCCAGCAGTATAAAATACATGTAATTCCTTATGGAGGAGGAAGCGGCATCGTAGGCGGGACCATCCCGTATCATGGCGAAGTTGTGATTGATACCAAGAGACTTCAGCATTTTTCAATTAATGTTAAAAATGCAACGGCAACCGGCGGTTGCGGCTTGTCAGGGGCAGAGTTTGAAAATATGCTCAATGAACATGGCTATACTTGTGGACAATATCCGCAGTCTTTTCAAAGCGCCTGTTTAGGCGGTATGGTAGCGACTCGTGCCATTGGCACCTTTTCAACGAAATATGGCAAAATGGATGATATGGTCACTGCTTTGCGGGTAGTACTTCCTAATGGAGAAATACTAGCTACCCATAAAGCTCCGAAACGTTCCACTGGACCTGAGCTCAATGAGATTTTTCTTGGCAGTGAGGGAGTATACGGTATTGTTACCGAGGTGGAAATGAAGATCTATCCTGTCGCAGAACATCGGATTTTCCGTGCATATACTTTCCCCTCCACTCCTGATGGCTTAGAGGCCATCCGCCGCTTTATGCAAAGGGGCCTGCGGCCTGCTGTGGTACGTCTTTATGATGAAGTGGAGGCAAGCCACAAAATTGCCCAATATCGTTTCGAAAAAGGTTTTGCTCTTTTAATTCTGGTCTTTGAAGGAGAACGGGAAATGACTGAACTCGAAGCCCGGCTTACTGATGAGATCTGCCGAGCAGGACTGGGGCGGCCTAAAGGGGAGTTAGCCGCTAAAGAGTGGTTCGACACCCGCTTTTCCACCAAGAAGATGTTGGATTACGATGCAATACCAGGCGGTACTGCTGACGCAATTGAGGTGGCAGCTCCTTGGGACTGCATTGAAAACGTATGGCGGGAGATGAAAAAGGCTTTAGAACCTCTCTGCGAAGTGGTGGACTGCCATTTTTCCCATGTTTATCACAATGGCGCCAGCGTCTATGTCATCTTTCACTCTAAGACAGGCGGAGATGATAAAGCTGGAGAGGAGCGCTATTTACAGTGCTTGAGAATTGCCTGTGAGACTAGCTTGAAATATGGTGGCAATGTGTCTCACCATCATGGAGTAGGTACGGCCAAGGCAGAGTTCTTGGTAAAAGAACATGGAAAGAGCGGTATCCAGGTGATGCAGGCGCTCAAAGACGGACTCGATCCAGATGGAATAGTGAACAAGGGGGTGCTGGGACTATGAGAAAATTCTCACTTGACAATAAAGTATTTGCGGATATCCTCAAACATCAGGCGGTTCATATGGATCAGGCTGTTTGTTATTGTCCGGAATATCTGGCTACAAGGGATATGTGCTATTATCCATCAAGAGTAGCACAAATTATCAGGGCCGTTTGGCTGGGAGAATTAGAGCCATCCCAATTTGGAGCTGATCTCGTATTTTCATCTCTCCTTTCCGGTTTAGGAGAGCGTTGGCAAAACTTTGGTGAGAGTCCCAATGGATATCTTTTCTCGCAGATATTAGGTCGGGAGCTTTTCTTGAAGCATGGATTTTATCGTGAGGATGCCGACAAATTATTGGAGACAATCGCTTCTCAGGGAGATCATATTCTCCCCATAGATGCCCATGAACGTCAATTATGGAAAGAAGCGATTCCTGTAGAGGAAGACAGCAATATTTGTTTGTTTGTCGACGATGCCACCTATGCTTTTTGTTCTTCGAGTGCCATTCATTTGGGTGACTTTTTGAATAGCTTAGATATACAGGTTCATGAAGATATTGGCCCCTACTTCGGAGGGTTTGAATATTTTGCTATGGGCCTTGTGGACAAAGGGATTGCCCATTTTCAGAAGTTGATAGATCAACTAGAGGAAAAAGGTATCCGTAGAGTTATTACCCTTACAGGTCAAAGTCATTTCCTGTTGACTACCCTCTGTGAAGCAGTAGGCATCTCACATGAGCTTGAAATCATCAATATTTTGGAACTCGCTACAGAGATTACAGCTTCTAAGGCTTATCTATATGGCGGCAGCTTTTATACCCGATTTTTGGGAATGTCAGACCTGCTCAATGAGCTAACGGAAAATCAGGAAGAGAAGCCAATCCATAATAGCTGTGAATTCCTTCCCTTCGTCGAAGGAGATAAAAGGGTAAACACTGTTACCATGTGGGGAATGCCGGTTTGCTCTGAGTTTATTTTAGGAACAGGTGATGACAAACTTCTTTCCAGCATAGGTGCAATGGCTGTAACAGATATCAAGAAGGCGGGAGGGAAAGAAATTATCGTTTGTGATCCCCATGCCTACTTTAAATTACACAGATTAGGTAATACTGCACAATACTATCTGGACTATCTTCGTTAAAAATTGCCCTTTTCACATAAAAGTAAACATGATATATTATTAATTGTACATCTCATATGGTGAACTTTTGAAGTTAACATGTGTAAGCTTTGATTATGATTAAGGGAAAAGGATAAAATATTATGCTCAGTGTAGATAGGCAAAAGGAAATTTTAGATCAACTTTTTAGGGTCGGTTCTGTGAAGGTTTCCCAACTTAGTCAGAAATATGGGGTGAGAGAAGAAACAATTCGCAGGGACCTTAAAGCGCTGGCTGGCAAGTGGGACATTACGTTAGTATATGGCGGCGCTTGTATCAATAATTCAGGTACAACGCCCAACATTCATAACGGAGTGAAAGAACTGGCTCTGACAGCAAAACGTAATACAAACTATGAAGCGAAACAAGTGATTGCGAAAAAAGCTGCTTCTCTTGTTGAACCCGGTGATACCATTGGCCTTAATTCAGGAAGTACGCCAGAGTATATTTTAGATTATATTGGGGACAAAACGCCACTGAGTATCGTCACGCTAAATGTTTATATTGCTGCGAAAGCCTCTTTGCTCCCCAATGTCCAAGTCTACCTGCCAGGTGGAAAGGTACGTACCCGCTCTGGAATGATTGTAGGTCCAGGTTCAGCTGAGTTTATCCGGTCTTTCACCATCGACAAGTGCTTTTTTGGAACATCAGCGATTAGTATTTCAGGTGGCATAATGCACCCCGTGTTGGCCGAAGTGGAGAGCAACGTGGCAATGCGGGAAGTTTCCGGAAAATGCTATGTGGTGTCAGATTCCAGCAAGATTGATAAACGATCCCTTTTTCGTATGTTGCCCATTCATGAAGTTGATGCCTTTATCGTCGATGACGATTTTCCTGAAGAGTATCGACAATATATGGCATTACAAAATATTGAGGTCATTTAATTATTAATTTTAGGAGGTATTGTAATGGCTAAAGGAAAAGTAGCAATGCTAGTGGCAAAGAGAAAGTTTGAGATTTAGGAATATGATATTCCCGAAATCAATGACGATCAGATGCTTGTTAAAATCGAAGGTGTAGGTGTCTGTGGCACTGACGCTCATGAGTACAAGAATGATCCTTTTGGTTATATTCCAATTGTATTGGGTCATGAGGGTACTGGCGAAATCATCAAAATGGGCAAAAATATTAAAACGGATACTACTGGTAAACCCCTGAAAGTTGGCGATAAAATTGTCACCTCTGTGTTTACTTGTGGCACTTGCCCGTCCTGCATCGATTTTCCATCCCGCCCCAATTTGTGTGACAATCTTGGTTGCTATGGCCTGATGCCGGATGATGATATTCATTTCAACGGCTATTTTGGTGAATACTTGGTGCTGCGGAAAGGATCCTCTGTATTCAACGTCAGCAAATATGATTTGGATACCCGTATGCTCATCGAGCCCTTGGCTGTTGCTGTCCATGCACTGGAAAGAGCAAAATCTACCGGTCTTTTAGGGTTTAACTCTACTGTACTTATCCAAGGCTGTGGTCCTATCGGATTGAGCATGTTGGCCACTGTGAAGGCTTTTGGTATTACCAACATCATTGCAGTCGATGGTAGTGATTCCAGATTAGCTGTTGCCAAAGAGTTTGGTGCAAAGTATACCTATAACTTTACTAATTATGGAAGTTTTGACGAGATGAAAGCCGTCATTGAAAAGGAAGCTGGAAATGCTCATTTTGCGTTCCAGTGCACCGGCGTACCCAGTGCAGCATCTAATATCTATAAGTTGGTCAAACGTGGCGGTGGTGTCTGCGAAGTTGGTTTCTTTGTTAACAATGGTGAGTGCACAGTAAATCCCCACTTTGATTTCTGCAACAAGGAGATCACCTTGGTAGGATCTTGGGCCTACGCAGTTGAGGATTATCCGAAGACTATCGCACTGATGGATACACTTCATGAGATGGGCTTGCCGATTCAGAAATTGGTCACTCATAAATATCCGTTAGAGAAGGTTACCGAAGCTCTGGAGATGAACCTGAGCATGGAAGGCATTAAAGTTGCTATTGTCAATGAATAGTCACTTGCCGTACAAAAGATTATAAAAAGGTAAATACATATTTGTTTCATTCTAGAGGCCACAAAAGTTGAAATCTTTTGTGGCCTCTTTTTATGTGATAGGGTATAATAAATTTATTAGTTTCGGGAGGCAGTTCAATGATCATATGGAATCCATGGGAGAAAAAGAAAAACCTCCTTTGTAAAACTTCAGATTTTGATCTTCCTGTCAGGAAAGACACCTCAGGTGTTAATCAAATTGAACACGGGACTGTGATTGTTTCTACTTGTTCCACTGGTGACTTTTTTCTTCCAGAGGCAGATTTGTGGCGTGGACAAGCTTGGAAGATGATAAGCGAAAGGCAGGATTTAAACTTTTTAATCCTTACACAAAAGATTGAGCGCTTTCCCGCTGTCTTGCCCAACGATTGGGGAGAGGGTTATCCCAATGTAGCAATAGGATGTATATGCCGAAATCAAGAAGAGATTGATAGGCAGATTCCGATCTTCTTAAAATATCCAATCCATCACCGTAAAATTCTTGTATTACCAATTCTAAGCGAAACTCATATTGCTCCATATTTGGTGGAGGGAAAAGTAAACGAGGTAATTTGCGGTGGTGATCAAGGAAAAAATGGCCGCATTTGTGATTACCGTTGGATATGTCATCTGAGGAAACAGTGTATAGATTCCAGAGTAGCTTTTTACTTCTATAGGACTGGAACAAATTTCTTGAAAGACGGGAAGATCTATCATATTTCGAAACTAGAGCTACAACAGGAGCAAGCCATGAAGGCGGGAATCAATTTTATCCCGAACCCAGCAGTAGTAAAAAAACTGGAAACGGAAGATTTTCAGGATTTTATGAATCAATTATTTAATCGATTGGAAAAATCCAAATTTCGAAGTAAATTTCACCTGGGATATCAGGATATGGGATATATAAGACAAAAAGGAATGGATGTCATTGAAAAACATGCGGCTGACTTTGTCAGACAAAGGCTAGCACCGGCAGAGCCGATAAACGATGGAAAGCAGACACCTATGCGGGGGCATCCTGTTTTTCTTGCACAACATGGCACAGGAACCTGTTGCAGAGGGTGCCTTTCAAAGTGGCATCATATTCCAAAAGGAAGAAAGCTGACAGCAGATGAACAGACATATGTAGTTTCTGTGATTATGGAATGGATTCGCCGGCAATTGCATTCTTCACCCGATAGAGAATGCAACAAGAATGACGGGGAAGATGCATGATCCTAGCTGAATGATTGACAGAGATTCTTGGTATGGTTAAAATGAATTTTATCGGTAAGGACAATGAGAACTGGAATGCTTTTGTGTGAAGAAGGAAGAAGTTTGAGAATATGTACCGAATTTTGATTGTAGAAGATGACATGGGGATTGCGCAGGCTATGGCAGAGCAGGCAAGAATGTGGGAACTGGACGTAAAATGCGTGGAGAATTTTCGGAATGTAATGAAAGACTTCTCAGAGTACCGTCCTCACCTTGTTCTATTGGACATTTCGCTGCCTTTTTTTAATGGGTATCATTGGTGCACAGAAATTCGCCGGGTATCGAAGGTACCGATTATTTTCATTTCATCGGCATCGGATAACATGAACATAGTGATGGCGATGAACATGGGCGCAGATGACTTTATTGCGAAGCCCTTTGATCAGAGCGTATTTATCGCAAAAGTGCAGGCCCTATTGCGTCGTACTTACGATTTCGGATCTGCAGTTTCTGTATTGGAACACCATGGGGCTATTCTGAATTTAGAAGATCACACAATGTCCTACAAGAGCCAGAATATAGAGCTTTCTAAAAACGAGTACCGCATTCTACTGACGCTTATGGAAAACAAAGGAAAGGTCGTCAGCCGGGAAAGGTTGATGGAACGACTTTGGGAAAGTGATAGTTTTATTGACGAAAATACATTAACTGTCAATGTCAACCGATTGCGAAAAAAGTTGGATGCCTTTGGATTAAAGGACTTTATCACGACAAAATTTGGAGAGGGATATTTGCTGAACTGAGGTAAAAGAAAGAAGATAGGAAGGAAATGAAGTTTTTTCTCAATTATTTAAAAGACCGCCGGCGAATCATAGGATTAGCTTTGCTTTTTTGTGCGATTTTTCTATCTGCCTTTGCATTGTATCATTTGCCCATAGGCGCTGTTCTCTACCCGGCATGTGTATGTTTAGTTTTGGAAATAATATTTATTTTGTTTGATCTTCGCAGGGCATATAAAAAACACAAACGACTGGCAGCACTTCAGAAGTTGCCTGCTGCTTTAATGGATATTTTTCCATTTGGAGATTCCCAAGATGATGATGACTATTTGCAGATTATCCAGAAGTTAATAGAGGAACAAAAACAGACAGCAAACAAATTAAATGGGCAATATATGGATATGGTGGATTACTATACCATTTGGGCTCATCAAATTAAGACCCCAATCGCCGCCATGCATCTCACATTACAAAACGAGGATACGGAGCTTTCCCGAAAGTTGTCAGAAGAATTATTCCGTATTGAGCAATATGTGGAAATGGTCCTATGCTATCTGCGTTTGAGCTCGGATTCAACAGACTATGTGATCCGTTTGCAGGAGCTGGATGACATTGTGAAGCAGGCGGTAAGGAAGTTTTCTAGCCAGTTTATTCGGAAGAGAATTAGGCTTGTTTATGAACCGTTGCACAAACAAGTAATTACTGACGAGAAATGGTTGCAATTTGTCATTGAACAGATCCTATCCAACGCGATTAAGTATACCCGTTCGGAAGGCAGTATTACGATTGACTTAGAAACGCCTGATACATTGTGTATACGGGATACGGGAATTGGTATTGCACCGGAGGATTTGCCGCGTATATTTGAAAAGGGATATACGGGCTACAATGGCCGCAGAGATAAGAAAGCCAGTGGTATCGGATTGTATTTATGCAAAAGAATATGTGATCATCTAGGGCACAACTTGTCAGTTAATTCTTCTCTTGAAGATGGGACCGTTGTGCGGATTTCTTTGGCGAGAAAAAATATTGAAGTCGAATAGACTTCTTACAAAACTGTAAGAAATATCGGGAGAAATGTAAGCCAATTCGATGGAGCTACATTTCTCCTTTTTGTTACAATAAGAACAACAAAAAACAGGAGGCCTTTTTACATGAGTATTTTGGAAGTCAATGGACTGAAAAAGGTATATACGACTCGTCTTGGCGGTAATAAAGTAGAAGCCCTTAAAAATGTGACATTTAGTGTGGAGCAGGGCGAATATGTCGCTATCATGGGAGAATCTGGATCAGGCAAAACCACCCTTCTCAACATTTTAGCGGCACTGGATAAGCCGACAAGTGGAACTGTCTTGCTTGATGGGAGGGATATCGGTAAAATCAAAGAATCCAGTCTAGCAACATTCCGACGGGATCATCTAGGCTTTGTATTTCAGGACTTTAATCTGTTGGATACCTTTTCTCTCGAGGACAACATCTATCTCCCTTTGGTGCTAGCCGGAAAAAGCTATCGAGAAATGCAACAGAAAATCGCTCCTATTGCCGAGCGGCTGGCTATCACAGATATTTTGAAAAAATATCCATATGAAGTCTCAGGAGGCCAAAAACAACGAGCTGCGGTGGCAAGGGCACTAATCACCGATCCGCGGCTGATACTAGCGGATGAACCCACTGGTGCCCTGGATTCCAAGGCTACAGATGAGCTCCTCCATCTGTTTAGAGAAATCAATCGAAATGGGCAGACAATTTTGATGGTAACGCATTCTGTCAAGGCGGCAAGTCATGCGGGTAGAGTTCTCTTTATTAAGGACGGAGAAGTTTTTCATCAAATATACCGGGGTAATAATTCTAATGAACAGCTTTATCAAAAAATTGCGGATACACTGACCATGTTGGCAACAGGTGGTGAAACAAGATGAAAAAAGGATTTTATTCAAAGTTGGCCTGGACAGGCATACGGAAGAACAAAAAGCTCTATACGCCTTATATTTTGACCTGTATTGGCATGGTGATGATGTTTTATATCGTGTCGTTTCTCTCCATTAGTGATATCCTTAACAGTATGCCAGGCGGAGACACCATGCAGATGATGTTAGGTTTTGGTTGTGGTGTTATCGGCGTATTTGCACTGATTTTTTTATTCTACACGAACTCTTTTTTGGTCCGTAGAAGAAAAAAGGAATTCGGGCTTTACAATATTCTCGGAATGGGAAAATGGAATCTCGCCAGGGTTCTGTTATGGGAAAGCTTGATTATCGCGGGGATTTCTCTGGCCATTGGATTATTTTTTGGTATTGTGTTCTCTAAATTTGCAGAGCTTGCCATGATTAATATTCTCTCTGCAGAAATAACATTTTCCTTGACCATAGCACCACAGGCCATCATACAGACTTTAGCTTTGTTTGCGGGCATATTTCTGCTCATTCTTCTCAATACGCTGCGCCAGATCCACTTGACAAACCCCATCGAGCTACTCCATAGTGAAAATGTGGGAGAAAAGCCTCCCAAAGCCAATTGGTTTTTTGCGTTGGCCGGTGTCGTCATCTTAGGAGGGGCTTATTATCTAGCGGTATCGATTGAAGACCCTATTATGGCTATGCTTTGGTTTTTTGTTGCAGTTATTATGGTCATCGTAGCAACCTATCTTCTCTTTATCTCAGGATCGGTTGCCGTTTGCCGGATCCTTCAGAAGAAAAAGAACTACTACTATAAAGCCAATCATTTTGTTTCTGTATCCTCCATGGCTTATCGGATGAAAAGAAATGGAGCGGGCCTTGCGTCTATTTGTATCCTTTGTACCATGGTCTTGGTCATGGTTTCTTCTACCGTTTGCTTATATATCGGTACAGAAGATAGCCTTCGGGCCTATTATCCACGTAACATTTGCCTGGACACCCAAGCAAGCAAAATTTCCACCATCGATTCTGAAACTACAGAAAAAATTAGAGAGCTTTCTGACCAGGTCCTTTTAGAAAATGGGCAGGAAGGGAAAAATACACTGGATTACCGTGTAGCAGAATTTCCTGGATATATCAGTGATGGTGTGGTGCAGACGGATCAATCGTCGGTGCCTACATTTCAGCTGAGCGCATATTCCGATATATGGCAAGTATTTGTAATATCCTTGGATGATTACAACCGTTTGATGGGACAGCAGGAAACCCTAAGGGATGATGAGGTTCTTATTTACACTACGATAGAGAACGGTTATACCGAAGAGACGATTGCCATTGATAATGCAAAGCCTATGAAGGTGAAAAAGGCAGTAACCCATTTTACCGATAATGGGATTGATGCGGTGGAGACGGTTCCTTCTCTCTATATTTTTGTACCGGATTTTGAACAATATCTTGCTCCCCTCATGGATGCTACAGATGATAATGGAAATCCTGCAATAGAACTTCACTGGTTTTATGGGTTCGACTTGGAATGTGATGACGAAATCCAGATACAAATTTATCAGCAAATACAAAACGGCTTGGGTCAGCTCTCGTTTTCCAGCGAAGATGACAGCTTTGTTATCCAATGTGAGAGCGTAGCCAACGAAAGACAAGTGTTCTATGGCCTCTATGGCGGTCTTTTCTTCCTGGGTATCCTATTAGGGGTAGTTTTTATTTTTGCTGCTGTGCTCATTATTTACTACAAACAGATTTCTGAAGGATATGAGGATCAATCCCGCTTTGAAATTATGCAAAAGGTGGGCATGACGCAAAAGGATATCCGAAAGAGCATTAATTCCCAGGTGTTGACTGTATTTTTCCTTCCCCTCATTGCCGCAGGTATCCATCTTTGCTTTGCATTTCCCTTAATTTCCAAGCTATTGACCCTTTTCAATTTGACCAATTTACATCTTCTTATTTTAACTACCATAGCCTGCTATTTGATTTTTACCTTGTTTTATATGCTAGTGTACAAGATCACTTCGAAAGCATATTACTCCATTGTCAGCGGTATTGGAAAAGAAGCGGTGTAAAATTAAAGGAAACGTTCAAAAGATTTCACAGAAATGACAAAGTGTGCTTCTAATCTTGTTTTCATGCTGTGATATAATGAGAGCAGGGAAGAAAAACGCCAAAGAAACAGAAAGGGGATGCTTAAAATCAAAAGAATTCTTCGCCGAATCTTCAAGATTTTATTTGGACTTGTGGCAATCGCTTTCTGCTTAGTTTTTGTTGTCTGTGCTGTATTTGGTATTAAAGGATATTGTATGTACCGCGATGCAATCGATCAAGTACCGATAACGGAAAAGGTTGAATCCATACGCAGCAGGGAGGGCTTTACTACCTATGAGGAACTCCCACAGATCTATAAAGATGCCGTTATTTCCGTAGAAGATCATCGTTTTCTATCGCATAACGGAATTGACGTTATTGCGATTGGGCGGGCGTTGGTCAACGATATTCGCACCATGTCTCCGGCTGAAGGCGGAAGTACAATTACCCAACAGCTAATGAAGAACCTATACTTTACACAGGAGAAAAAATTAGAGCGCAAGTTTGCAGAAGTTTTTGCAGCCTTAGATATGGAATCAAAATATACGAAAGAAGAAATCTTTGAGCTATATGTGAACACGATTTATTTCGGCAGCGGATATGAGGGGATATATGAAGCGGCTCAGGGATATTACGGAAAGAATCCGTCAGATCTTAGCGATTATGAAGCAGTTATGTTAGCAGGTTTGCCTAATGCGCCTAGCTCTTATTCTTTTGATACCAATCCAGAGCTGGCTAAACAACGTATGCGTCAGGTGCTCATCCGCATGATCGATTGCAATGTGATGACGGTGAATAGGGCAGAGGAGCTATTATCAGAAAGCTAGTATAAAAAAGGGAAGCTCTTAGGAGCTTCCCTTTTGAGTGTTAAGGTTAAATTATAAGACTTATCCCTTTTTAAAAAAAGAAAATCCCTTCTTTTCATAAGGCTCACTTGCAATAGAAGATACAGCATATCCAGAATCAGAGATAGTTTTTTTTAAAACTTGTTCATCTATGGCTTGATCGACAATAATAACGGTCTGGTTTTTGCTATGGGATGAATTCACCTTTTTCACAGGAAATGCCTTTCTTACAGCATCATTGACATGAGCCTCACACATGCCACACTGCATTCCCTCCACGGTTACAGTATATTTAATCATAAAATCTTTACCTCCCTTTAAAGTTAGCTTTAGCTAACATAACTGTATCATATTCTTTTATAAGCGTCAACATAAAATTATAACACGTGTATATCATTGACAATACCTATAGGGGTTGATATAATATACATGTACCCCTATAGGTATAAAAGGAGGCGCGTTATGAGAAAATTAGAAGCTTTATTAGAATGGGGAGGAATAAAAAAAGATATAGTTTGCTTGGTTGTTTCCGGATTTGCACTACTTGTTAGTATTTTTGATTTTATTCCACTTCCTTTTGATGCAGCATGGATTGCCATTATTTTCTGTGGAATTCCTATCATTTTAGAGGCAATTATTGGGCTGATTACTGCGTTTGATATTAAGGCGGATGTTTTAGTATCTATTGCACTGATTGCCTCTGTCATTATTGGTGAAGATTTTGCCGCCGGTGAAGTGGCTTTTATTATGCAACTCGGTGCGCTTTTAGAGGACCTCACAGTTGCAAAGGCAAGGGCTGGAATTGAAAAATTAGTACATCTTACTCCTCAGACAGCGCGGATTATTAATGGGAAGCATGAAAGGATAGTGCCCGCACAGCAGGTGAAGGTAGGCGACATTCTCCGTGTTCTACCTGGAGAAACTGTCCCAGTCGACGGAGTTATCCTCTCAGGACAGACGTCAATTAACCAGGCCGTCATGACAGGAGAATCACTCCCTGTGGATAAAGCGGCTGGTGATGATGTATCAAGCGGCACAGTCAATCAGTTTGGCTCCTTTGATATGAAGGCTACAAAAGTTGGAGAAGACAGTTCAATCCAGCGTATGATTCGACTGGTACAATCAGCGGATGCAGGAAAGGCAAAAATTGTTGGTATTGCTGATCGTTGGGCTACCTGGATCGTGGTCATTGCTTTGACAGCAGCAGCGTTGACCTGGCTGATCACTGAAGAAATTATTCGCGCAGTTACCATTTTGGTCGTTTTTTGCCCTTGCGCGCTTGTTTTGGCCACGCCTACTGCCATTATGGCAGCAATTGGAAATGCTACAAAACATGGGTTCCTCATAAGAGAGGGAGATGCATTAGAGCGTTTATCTACTGTTTCAATGATTGCCTTTGATAAAACAGGGACACTTACTTATGGAATACCTGAAGTAGTCAAAGTAAAAAGCTATATGAACGAATATCCCGAAGAAAAACTATATGCTTTGACTGCTGCTGCGGAACAGCGCTCAGAACATCCCTTGGGGAAAGCAATTGTTCGCTGTTATCAGAAGGATAAACAGGAGCTTCTTTTACAAAATGAACAGTTTCAAATGCTGCCTGGCCGTGGCGTCTTGGCCTTTGTTGGAGGAGAGGAGATTATAGCAGGAAATCGAGAATTATTGAGCGAATCTGATGTGCTATTAAATGAAGCACTGATGAAAGAGACAGACTCTTATCGGTCTCAGGGGTGTACGATTATTTTCGTAGCTATTCAAAGAAAGCTCGCGGGATTTTTGGCTTTATCCGATGCGCTTCGGCCAGAAAGCGCAGGGATGATTCAGAACATCGATTCTCTTGGCGTTCAACCTGTTTTACTGACAGGGGATAATGATCTAGCGGCACAGGCCATTTCAGAAAAGCTGCAAATCCGTGAGGTTCATGCCAACTGTCTGCCAGAAGACAAACTTACCTGGATTGATACTTATCAGAAGAAAAAAGAAT
>NZ_CBDTOK010000052.1:0-14446 GCF_965361945.1 Zongyangia sp.
GATGATTCTTTTCATTCTGAAGTTTCCTCCTTCTCAGCAATGACAGTGTTCCGTCGTTGCTTTCATCCGCTGTGCGGTTATTGTTTCTCAAATTCCAGGTAGTCAATACCGAAAACGTAGCCGCTGGAAGCGTTGCTTTTTCCAACCACCTCAAACCGGATGGTATGCTCCCCGCCGGTAATGGCGCCAAGGCTTGTCTCTCCCGTCGGGATGAGACCGGCATCATAAAGGTCGATGGTCTCACCCACCGGTGTGCCATCCACCGAAATCTTCACCTGGCCGAAGTCCCCCGCTTTGGTCAGTGCCGCGGAGAAATCATAGCTGCCCTCAGGCAGGGTGACCTTGGTTTCGATATAGGAGCCTTCCTGACCACCCACAACCACCAGATGGGCGCCCTGGCTCCAGCCAGAGTTGTCCACCCAGAAGAAATATTGGTTCCAGGGGGTGACCTCCCCAGACTGGCCGGTTACATCCAGTTCCTCGCCCTCCACACGGATGGTGGTGGGATTGGCTTCCGGCGTGTAGGGGGTCAGGCGGATGAAATCCAGCGCGTAGGTTTTGCCGCTGTTAAAGGAATCCACTACCGTGGCTGTAAACTCGTGGTCTCCCTTGGTCAGATGAATCCGGCCCAGGATGGTTTCGCCAGAGGGAACGACATTCCCCTCGTTGAGATTGACAAGGTTGCCAAAGTCGGTGCCGTCAATGGAGTGCTGGACAATGCCGAAGTCACCTGCCCGGGTCATGCCCACACTGACAATGTAATTGCCTTCCACTGCCACCGGCAGCTTAAAGGTGGTGTAACCGCCAAACTCGGTTGCTTTAAAGAGATAGTGCTTGCCGCCGCTCCAGCCATTGCCGAAGCCGGTCATATCCTGGGGATCTAAGACCTCTCCCACCTTATCGGAGGCGACAACCTCCATATCCTCCCCTTCCAGATAGATCTCGGTGGGGATGGTGGTGGCGTCGCCGGTGCGGGTCAGCTGCACCTGGTCAATACCCAACAGGTAGTTGGAGGACGCGCCATTTTTGCCGGTCACAGTAATGGTCAGCTCATGGTCACCGGCGGAAAGGTCAAGGTTTCCTAAGGTAATCAGTCCAGAGTGGACCAGGTTGGGATCGTAGGTATCCACAGGGCTGCCCACATTCGTGCCGTCTACGGCAAACTGGAAGGTGCCGAAGTCCCCTGCTTTGCCCAAAGCTACCGCCAGATCATAGGCGCCGTCTTTGGGGGCATTCAGTTTCAGGGTGATGGACTGGCCTTCTGCGTTAAATTTTGTTGTCAGCTGGGAGTGCTGGCCCCATGCAGTGGAATCCTGCCAGAAGATGTACTGGGCAAAGGGAGTGATACCCTCCGGATGGGAAGTAACCTCCATCTCCTCTCCTTCATAGGTCCACTGGGTATCGCTTTCCTCTGGAATGTATTCCTGCAAGGTCAGGGTATCCAGGGCATAAAGCCAGTTACTAGATCCAGGGTTCTTATCCACCATTTCAATCTTCAGCTCGTGATCCCCTGCTGTCAGGTGAATCTTGCCGAGAATGGTATCCGGGGTCACCATCAGGCTGCCTTCATAGTAGTCGATGGGATTGCCCAGCTTTTTACCGTCCATATAATGCTGCGCGAAGCCAAAGTCATTGGCCCGGGTCATGGTACCAGAGATGATGTAGTCGCCTTCCTCAGGGACATTGACCTTCAAAGTCATATAGTCTCCGGCTTTCTCGCCGAACATCAGCTTCTGGGCGCCGGCGCTGAAGTTGCCGCCCTGCTGATTTTCAATGCGGATATTTGCTGTCTGGTCAATCACCTCCAGGTTCTCGCCCTCATAGGTCACTTTTACCAAGGAATCGGGACCGGTAGGCTCTACCCGCAGGTAATCTAAGCCGTAGAGGTAGTTGCTGGAAGAGGCGTTCTTGCCAACGATCCGCACCTCAAAGACATGGAGCCCCGCTGTCAGATGAACGCTGCCCAGCTGGGTCTCGTCCATATGGCTGACGCCGTTGCCATACAGGTCGATCTGTCCGCCGATGGGGGCGTCGTCCAGGTAGTGCTGGACAATGGCAAAGTCAGGCGCCTTGGTAAAGGCGGCGCTGAGCATATAGTCCCCTTCTTCTTCCACGTTGATGTAGAACTTGGTGTAATCGCCTACCGCGTTGGACTTAAACACAAACTGTGCGTCATTGCTCCAACTGCCGGTGTAGTTGCTCATATTCTGGGTCTCGGCCTGGAGCATGCCGGTGGATTCGATGATCTTCAGATCCTCGCCCTCATAGAAGTCCGACGCCGCAGGGTAGGGATCTTCGTAATAGGAGGTGCGCTCCTCCAGGGAGACAGGTCCGTAGGGATCATTGCCGTCCTTATCCAGATAGAAGAAACTGGTAAAGACCCAGTTGGCATATCCATCCCGATGGTATTTCTCCAGGAAGGCATTGAAGGAGTCCTGGAAGGGAACGCTGTCAATGATATGGAAGCGGTTGTTGAGCCTGCTTCCGATACCGAACATACCGCCGTTGGTAAAGGGCTGGCTGTGATATGCTTCGGTGAAGGGCTTCCAGGTGCCCCAAGCGTAACCGAAGTAGTCTTCCGCCCCGGTGCCGAACCAGGAGGGGAATTTCTCGCCGTCGACGAAGAATTTCTCGTCGCCTTCACCCCACCACCAGTTGGGCTCGTAGGCGGGGTCGCCGGTGCCGATTTCTTTATAGATGTGCAGGGAGGTTCCCACATACCGTCCTGTGCCGGTGACAGAGAGGAAGCCTGCATCCGGCCACATCTCGTTGCCGTCCTTCTGCGGATCCTCTGCCCGGACCCACTTGGCGTGGAAGCGCATCAGCTCGGATGCCTTCTCCGCATCCAGCGGTGCGGTGGTCATGGTGTATGTAATGGAATAATCCTCATCCCCATCGTTGCCGATGGTAATCTTGCCGCCGTTTTCATAGGGCATATACCAGTTGGCGTAGAGGGTTCCGTCCTCCAAAACGCCCATGGGCAGGGACTCATATTCGTTGAGTCCGGTCTGGCTGGCAAAGAATCCGCCTAGCGTAGACCACACAGCGGGATCGGACTCCCCATCCCAGTAAGCGGATACGGTCATGTCGGAAAGCGCCTTCCAATCATGGGCCACGCCGTCAGCACCGATTTCCATATCCAGGTCATTGATCTTGACCTGCATGCCTACCACAGCGCCGGAACCGGAAGCGTCCAGGATGTCTACGCTGCCGCCGGCCGGAACGGTGACGGTGTTGGTGACGGTGTCCGCGTCTTCATAGGTCTTGGGGGAAACGCTCATATCGGAGGCAAAGATAGAGTTTACCTCTTTGATGGCGTTTTGCTGCTCGGTGGTCAGGGGCATCTCAAAGGGCTCTACCTGGGTGCCTTCCGCAAAGGAGACATAGTTGACCTGATAGAACTTACCCCATCCCTCATAGAGGACAACCTTACAAGATTCGTTGTAGGTGATAGGTACATAGCAGTTTTTGCCCCTAGAAGCGTCGTAACAAAGCTCCGACTGGTTGAAGGGGAATTCTCCGGTGCCGAAAAGCTCAATGAAGGGCATATCCACAGCGGGAACTGGATCGCCGTCGATAAAGATCTTAATATGGCCCTGCTGGGGATCCGCCGACCAGATGCGAACAATGGAGCCGGGGCCTTCCATCTCGGCGATGACGATGCCGCCATCCCCGTTGGAGGGAGCGTCATAGCCTTCATCCCAGTTCATGCCCCAGTTTTCATAATGGCCGGTTTCTTCATTGTATTTAGAAAGCTTGTTATAAGCGGAGCTCTCCCAAGTCTTTTCTCCTGCCTTGGCCGGTGCCGCCAGGGATTCCAGGTCGGTCATCCGCGCCACAACATCCTCATAGCTGAGGAATTCCTCTACTTCAGGAGCGTCGTGGATGAGCTTTTTCACCTTGAGGATATCGGCTACTGTAATGGCGTTATCCCCATCCAGATCGCCGTTTGCCAGCTGCCAGTCCGCGGGAACGGCACGCTCAAAGATAAAGCCCCGCATGAGGGCGATATCCTTGTCGTCGATCTGCTTGTCATCATTGACATCTCCCAGAAGGCTTCTGGACCGGCGGATCTTGATGGTCTTGTACATCTCAATTCCCTGATCCGGATTTGTCAGCTTCAGGGTAACGGTGGTGTAGCCATCCCCAATGGTGATGGCCGGAGACGCCTCCCCGTTTGCCAGGTCGGTTTCCTCCAGAACCTGACCATTGTCGTCCTGAGCGGAAATGGTCATGGTGGTGCCCTCATCCGCCGAAGCCTTCACCTGGACCGAAGTCTGGGAGAAGGGGATGCGGACGGTATAGTCCGATGTTGCCGGATCAAAGGTCAGGGCATCCTCCGCGCCTACCAGGGTCAGGTCGGTCAGCTGGGGAATCCAGTCCTCCTCCACCGGGGTGAAGATGACGTTCTGGAAGGTGACGTCGCCGGAAAAGACCAGCAGGCCCGCCTTACCGGAAGTATAGGCATTGTCGTTGACGTTGACAATGAGCTGCCCGTCCAGATAATATTTCAGGTTGTTGCCGATGGCCTCCACCCGCATGGAAAATTCCCGTTTGGATTTGTCAGGCAGGGTGTATTCACCCAGATCGTGGCCACCGGTACCAAAGGAGAAAATCCGGGCGTCCCCCCGGCCCAGGTCGATATTGGCTACATAAGAGCCGTCGTTTTTGGGATCGTCGCCCGAGCGGAATACCAGGGATGCCGCTCCGCTATCCCCAGCGATCTTGACATCGGCTTCATAGATAAAGTCGCTGCCAGAAGTGTCGCTCATGGCAAAGCAGTCGCCGTCGCCCTGGCCTCTGAGCCCGTCGTCGCCTTCAGTCCAGCTTCCCTGCTGTCCC
This sequence comes from Zongyangia sp., assembly GCF_965361945.1. Classification (NCBI taxonomy): domain Bacteria; kingdom Bacillati; phylum Bacillota; class Clostridia; order Eubacteriales; family Oscillospiraceae; genus Zongyangia; species Zongyangia sp. The sequence goes on from NZ_CBDTOK010000052.1 coordinate 4,843, forward strand.
GCCAGATTTTCCAGGTTGGTCTCAAAACCTGCGCCACTGGCAAGGGCCGACAGGGAGGCGGGAAACAGCATGACAAGGGCCAACAGAAGGCCGAGGATCCGCTTGGGCAGGCTGCCGCGTTTGTTACCTACATGCATGTTTTTTCCACCTTTTCCTCTCATTTCCTATCTTCTCATCGACCGCCCCATCAACGGCAAAACTCGCCGTCAGAATTAGGAATTTCCCATGGCGTTTTCCAAAAGAGGTTTCCCTCATTAGCTGCCTTTTCTGCAAGAAATCGCAATGTTTTTAGGGCGCATATTTTGCCTCTTCCCGCAGTCAGTGCTGACTTTTATTATAGAATAGGCGGCCTTTATTTTCAATAAATTCATGAATTGTGAAAATTTTTTGGTTACTCCCACACAATTCTCGTTCATTTTTGGTTATCCTGCCCTTATCTCCTCTATTTGTGGGGAAAAAAGATAAAAATCCAAAGTTTTTAAAAAATCCATTTCTTTATTTTTCCCTCTATCAAACAGAAAAAGGGCGGCGCGTCCCGCGCACCGCCCCTATTTGTCAGAATCTCATCCTATTTCTGGGAAGTATAGATAATTTTAACACCGGCGCCTTGAATTTTCTCCTCCAAGACTGACTCCAAAGGCTGGGTGGTGATGAGATAATCCACATCCTCAAAGCCCGCAAAGGTGTTGATGCCAAAGGCTCCTACCTTGCTGGAATCCATCAGGACAAACACCTGCTGCGCCGCGGCAATCATGCTCCGTTTGGCCTCGCTTTGGAAGGGGGAGCAGACCGAGAAGCCCTGTTCCGCCCGCAGGCTGGTGGTGCCTATAAATGCCTTGGAAACCGAAATGGATTTGAAAAAGCTTTCGCATTCCGGGCCTACCAGGGCCATCATCTTGTCATCGAAAAAGCCGCCGCAAAACTGCAAGGCAATTCCTGAGCCTGCGAAGGCATAAGCCGCGGGGATAAAGTTTGTCACCACCGACAGCCGGGAAAAAGAGGCCAGGTACTCCGCCATGGCCAGCACAGTGGTGCTGCAATCCAGGATCAGGGAATCCCCCTCCTCCACGAACTGGGCCGCCACCCGCGCAATTTCCCGCTTCTCATCCAGGGCCTGGCTTTCCCGCTGCTGAGGTGGATCCACCCGGTTGGCGGCGGAGGCCAGCATCGCCCTGCCCCAGACCCGGGTCAGCACCCCTTTTTCTTCTAAATAGTCCAGATCCCGCCTGATGGTTGCAGGTGTCACGCCGAACATATCCACCAGTTCCTGGTTTTGCACCGTCCCGTTCTTCTGCAACAGCTTGAGAATCTGATTTCTTCTTTCCAAGGCGTTTTTCATCGTCGTTCCCTCGTCTTTCTTGTTGCACCTATTATAACAGAAGGAATAGTTCCTGTACAGAGTTTCGATAAAGAAAAAATGTAATTCGAACATTTTTGTTAATTTTATGTTCGTTTTAAAGAAAACAGCATCTTTTTTCGATGTTTTTTCTAAAAAATAATTGACAAATCGATAAAACAAACATATACTGAGCCTGTAAGCAATTGTTCTTAATCTTTGGAACGCAACAGGAGGCAGCACCATGCAGGTGAAAGAGATGAAATGCACATTAGGCGCCTTGGTCGACGCCAAAAAATTATCCGTTATGGCGGATACAGGAACAGATGGGTTGGAGAGAATCAAACAGCTGGAACTGGATTTTTCCGAAGTTTCTCAGCTTCTTCCCTTCACCCAGTATATCGGCGTCACCGATGAGTTTAAAAAGGTCATCCGTACCTTTTCTGTGCCGGATGGGCAGATCCCTGCTGGCTTCCGCCCCGAATTTGTCTTTGCCGGCGACGGCAGCATGCGGGTGGATCTGAAACGGGACATTTCCTATATGGCCAACGGCCAAAAGCGGCCCACCAACGTCCTGTATTCCGCCAACTCCGCCAATCCTTTTGAGGTGGCGGCCATGAAAGACATGATCGCCAACCTGACGACCAATCCTCAGATTATCTACGATCATTTCCTCAACAATCCCAAAGCCAATGTCGGCGGCAAATTTAAGGACCGGTTCGAGGTTCTGGCAGAGCTGGCCCGCATCGTAGGGCCTGGGGTCGACATCAGTGTAGAGGTGAACAACCCCTTTGCCCCTGAAAGCGAACTGATGGAAGAGATTGCCCACTGCGAGGAAATCCTCACCCCCTACCGGCTGGTGGTCAAGGTTCCCCATACCGGCGCGCTGAATAAGGACAATGTGGCAGATTTCCTGGACGGCAAGCTGGATATTCCCTATGACAGCGGCAGCGTAGAGGACAACTTCTATGGCCACAATTTTGCCTACCGGCTTTCTGAGCAGGGCTACCGTGTGAACTTCACCCTGATGTTTGATCCTCATCAGACCGCCCTGGCACTGCTGGCGCGCCCCTATTTCATCAACGCCTTTGTAGAAACCCGCCATCTGGACACCCTGAAGATGCAGGACTATCTCCAGAAGCTGGAGATAACCGGGGATGAAAGCTATGCCATCGCCCTCCGCCAGTTTATGATCGACATCGACACCCTGCCAAAGTCCAGCCTTCAGGCTCCGGTCAAGGAGGCGGTGGAAAAAGCCAAGGCACTGGTAGCCTACCGCCAGGTCAATACCCATGAGGGCAGCGACGGGTTGGATAGTGTCCGGCACAGCCTGCGGGTGCTTCGCCAGTCCAACCTGCCGGATACAAAGCTGATCATCTGCAACACCAACCATCCTCAGATCTACTGGGATATTGATAAGATGCTCATGGAGCCGGAGTTTGCCGATATGATCCATCGGGTTGTGGTCACCGCTACTCCCACCTACTTCGGCCAGTTCACCTGTGCCCCCGGCATCTTCAGCTACCAGCGCAAGTTTTTGAAAGCATCAAATTAAAAGGGAGAATTTTGCCATGAAAGAAATTATTTTCCGCCCGGAACTTTATGAATTCGACAGCTGCCAAGCATTTGCCCATGATTTTTCCCTGGGACAGGGGGATTTGATCCTCACCAACCGCTACATCTATGAGCCCTATTTTGCCTCTCTGCAACTGCCGGTTTCCGTCATCTACCAAGAGCAATATGGCGCCGGTGAACCCACCGACATCATGGTGGACGCTATTTTGGAGGATGCCGCCAAATCCGGATGCAAACGGATCATTGCCATTGGCGGCGGCACCATCATCGACATTGCCAAGGTGCTGGCTGTCTCTGACGGGGAAAAGGTGGACGACCTTTACGCAAAGGCGGCCGACCTGCAGAAGAAACGGCGGCTGGTCATCGTTCCCACCACCTGCGGCACCGGCAGCGAGGTGACCAATATCTCCATTATCAACCGCACCCGGATGGGCACCAAAATGGGCTTGGTTTCCGACAATATGTTTGCCGACGAGGCAGTGCTCATCCCGCAGCTGTTGGAGGGGCTTCCCTTCCCCGTCTTTGCCACCAGCTCCATCGACGCCCTGGTCCATGCGGTGGAGTCCAGCCTTTCTCCCAAGGCTACCCCTTATACCAAGCTCTTCGGCTATAAAGCCATTGAGATGATCATCAAAGGATATCAAAAAATCGCTGCGGAAGGCAAAGAAGCCCGTATTCCCCTGCTGAAAGATTTCCTCGTCGCCAGCAACTTCGCGGGCTTGGCCTTCGGTACCGCCGGATGCGCGGCAGTCCATGCTTTAAGCTATCCTTTGGGGGGCACCTATCATGTGCCTCATGGGGAATCCAACTACGCTATGTTTACTGGCGTACTCAAAAATTACATGGAAATCCGCGGTGACGGCGCACTGGCCGAAATGAACGCCTATCTATCCGGGCTTCTGGGCTGCGAGGAAAGGGAGGTATATGACCAGCTGGAACAGCTGCTGGACCACATCCTCCCCAAGAAAGCTCTCCATGAATACGGGGTGACCGAACAGGACCTTCAGGATTTCACCCACGCGGTGATGACCACCCAGGGCCGTCTCATGGGCAACAACTTTGTTCCCCTGGACGAGGCCCGGGTCTATAAAATCTACCGGGAACTGTATTAAACCTAGGAGGGATATCCATGAAAGTCGTGCTTTCCAACGATCGGGGCGGCTACCGTCTGAAGGACGCTGCCGTTGCCCTTTTAAAGGAACAGGGTCATGAGGTCATTGACCTAGGAACCCATGACCCAGAGGAGTTTCTAAGCTATACCGATGCTGGCATTGCTGTGGCAAAGGCCATCCAGTCGGGAGAGGCCCAGCGGGGCCTGCTTTTCTGCGGCACCGGTATGGGGGTCAGCCAAACCGCCAACAAGTTTAAAGGCGTCTATGCGGCGGTGGTGGAAAGCGTCTTTGCCGCCCGCCAGTGCCGGCTGATCAACAACTGCAATGTCATGTGCGCCGGAGGCTACATTCTAGGCGAATATATGGCCCGCGAAATGGTGGATGCCTTTATCAACACAGAACACACCCAGGGCTTTGAGCCGGAGCGCGCCGCTTATTTAAAGGGCCAGTTTGCAAGGCTTCAGGAGATTGAAGGGAAAAACATGAAATAAACGCATATCGGAACATAATAAAAAGAGCCGCTTTTGCGGCTCTTTTTGTTCTGCATAGCAGTGTCAGCTCTTGTCGGGGAGCTGTTATTCCCTTTGTCGCGGCAGGGCAGTAGGAAAGCCGTCGAAAAAATCCGGCGGCTTTCCTGCAGGCAATTTTCTATGATAGAGGACAAAAGGGGGAGCAAAACGCATCCCCTTTATGAATCGTCTTGTTCTTCCATGGCCGCCAAAGCTTTCTGGATCTTATCCAAATCCAGTTCCGCGCTCACCGCCTCGTCGATGAAGATCACATTGGGCGGCAAAAACAGCTTATACAGCGGGACCTCCAGGGCTTGGGCAATATTGATGAGGACATCCAGGGAACAGAACCGATTGTAATTCTTCGCTTCAATCTGGCTGAGATAACCCTTGCTGATGTGGGCGCGCAAAGAAAGTCCCTGTTGGGTCAGGCCTCTCTTCTTCCGGTATTTTTTGATGTTGTCGATAATCAGTCCGTAGACGTCCTTATTTTCTTCATACAATCCCATCACCAAAAACAGTATAACAATAAACTACAGATGAAAGACTAGCATATTGTTAGTCTTTCGCATGTCATACAAATATATGCACACTGATGGCAATGAAAAATATTTCCTATCTTGGTTTCTGCGTTGTTTGTTTTTAAATACATAAAAAAGAGGTCTTGGATCAATCCAAGACCTCTGGGAAAAGCAGCTATCTGCTTATTTCTTATACACAAAGACGCGGATGATACCCTCTACCCCTTCCAGCTGGGCGACGATATCCTTATCCACCTCTCCTACCACATCCAGCAGGGTGTAGGCAAAGTCCTTTTTAGACTTGTTGGTCATATTCTCAATGTTGATGCCCCGCTCCGCCATAATGGCCGAGATCTGGGTCAGCATGGAGGGAATGTTCCGGTGGATGACACCCAAGCGGACATCTGTGGTCCTGGGCATGGATACCGGCGGGAGATTGACGGAATTGGTAATATTTCCGTTTTCCAAGAAGTCGATAAGCTCCTCAGCGGCCATGCTGGCGCAGTTGTCCTCACTCTCTGGAGTGGAGGCGCCCAGATGGGGCAGGCCAATAATACCAGGATGATCCAGGTATTCGTCCTCCAAAAAGTCGGTGATATACACCTTTACCGCCTTCTCATCCAGAGCGGCCAGGATGTCTTCTTTGACCACCAGATCGCCACGGGCAAAGTTCATGATCCGTACCCCATGTTTCATGGTCTGGATGGACTCAGAATTGATCATTCCTTTGGTCTCGGGGGTGGAAGGAACATGAATAGTAATATAGTCGCTGTTCTCATAAATTTCGCCCAAGGTCTTGGCATGTTTGACCGACCGGGAGAGGCCCCAAGCGGCATCTACAGAGATGTAGGGGTCATAGCCATAGACTTCCATTCCCAGATGGACGGCGGCGTTAGCCACAAGAATACCAATGGCACCCAAGCCGATAACACCCAATTTCTTGCCCTTGATCTCGGGACCAACAAACTGGGATTTTCCCTTTTCCGCCAGCTTTGCTACGTTTTCGCCCTCGCCTTTCAGGCCCTTGGCCCATTCAATGGCCGGGACAATCTTCCGGGATGAGAGCAGCAACGCGCAGATAACCAGCTCCTTGACAGCGTTGGCATTGGCGCCGGGAGTGTTGAAGACGACAATACCAGCCTCGCTGCATTTATCCAGGGGGATGTTGTTGACGCCGGCGCCAGCCCGGGCAATGGCCTTCAGGGACGCTGGGAATTCCATGTCATGCATGGATGCGCTGCGCACCAACACGGCATCGGGATTTTCAACCTCGCTGGCATAGCTGTATTTATTCTTATCAAACTTTTCCAGCCCAATGGGGCTGATTTTGTTGAGGGTCAGTATATTATACATGATCGTTCCTCCTTCTTCACAGCTGTGGCGGTTTTGCGGGCGGCAAGACGCTGCCATAGCTTTTTCAAGCCATTACCGCAGCTAAACCCACTGCACCGTAACACAGCCCACCAAAGAGACCGTTTTATTTGTTTTCGGCCTCAAATTTCTTCATGAAAGCAACCAGCTTCTCAACGCCTTCGATGGGCATGGCGTTGTAGATGGAAGCACGCATACCGCCAACAGAGCGGTGGCCCTTGATGTTGATAAATCCAGCCGCCTTGGCTTCGGCGATGAACTTTTTATCCAAGTCCGCGTCGCCGGTGATAAAGGGAACGTTCATCATGGAGCGGTCCTCTTTCACCACGGTGCCCTTGAACAGATTGGAGCTATCCAGGAAATCATAGAGGATAGCAGCTTTCTTCTGGTTGTATTCCTTCATCTTTTCCAGGCCGCCCATTTCGTCCCGGATCCACTCCAGCACCATCTTGCAGATGTAGATAGCATAGGTGGGCGGGGTGTTATACATGGAGCCGTTGTCGGCATGGGTCTGATAGTTGAACATGGTGGGGGTATAATCCCGCGCGTTGCCAATCAGGTCCTCACGGACGATGACCACGGTCAAACCTGCCGGTCCCATGTTTTTCTGAGCGCCGGCATAGATCAGGCCGAATTTGCTCACGTCAATGGGCTCGGACAGGATGCAGGAAGACATATCCGCCACCAGGGGTACATCGCCGGTGTCGGGGATTTCCTTGAAGCAGGTGCCGTAGATGGTGTTGTTGTAGCAGATGTGGAAATAGTCCGCATCCTTGTTAAAGGTAGACGGGTCCAGCTTGGGGATGTAGGAGAAGGTCTTGTCAGCGCTGGAAGCGACCACATTGCACTGCCCATAGCGGGACGCCTCGGCGTAAGCTTTCTTTGCCCACTGGCCGGTCAGAACAAAATCAGCTTTCCCGCTTTTATTCATCAGGTTCAGAGGGACCATGGCAAACTGGGAGGAAGCGCCGCCCTGCAAAAACAGAACTTTGTAGTTGTCCGGGATGTTCAGGGTCTGGCGAAGCAGAGCCTCACAGCCGTTTATAATCTCTTCGTACTCTTTAGATCGATGGCTCATCTCCATAACGGACTGCCCGGATCCGTTGTAGTCCAGCATTTCGCTTGCGGCTTTTGATAATACCGGCTCCGGTAAGGTCGATGGGCCTGCCGAAAAGTTATAAACTCTTCCCATAAAGATACCTCCTGAAAAAATTGTAAAATTTGTCTCCTATAGCAACTCATTGTCAAAAATATGACAATGATGGAGCGCTATAACTCATATTATATTTTTTCACAGCGAAATAGTCAATCAAAAAGGAACAAACGCCAAAAATTTTGGCGTTTGTACAAGATTTCAACCGATGAAATTGTCAATATTGTTCTTTGTAATGTGGTCACCTGTCAGCACAGCAGAGACACGTCCATCTTTGACAGCCACAACCTTGTTGGCAATCGCCGCCAGTTCCTCATTGTCATTGGAGGTAATGATAAAGGATACCCCCTCCTTACACTCCCTGACCATATCGTTATAAAAATGAATGGACGCCATAATATCTAGCGGTGCTGTGGGAAGGTGAAGCAGATAAATCTTTCCGTTTTGAGCGAAAGCCTGGTTAAGTCTTTCCAACATCTGCTGAAGCGGGGTTTTCCTCTCCCCCTGGGGCTTTTTAAACCACAAGATAGCGGTTAAGGAATCCCCAAATTTTTCCAGCTCATCCTGGAACTTAATCATCCGCGCCTTTCCCCCGGCATCCTTGCCAGTTTGGGAGATGTATCTGGCCACCTTCTCAAACTTCCGTTGATACCGCTCATCCTCGGGGCCGGTGACCGCCACAATGCCCCGGGCCATGGAATCCGCCGGGGAATGGATGGAAAAGGTCTCCCCTTCCACCGTGACCTTCCCCTGGCAGGGAACAAGCCCTGCCAAAGCCCGGATGATTTCATCCCGGCCGCTGCCTTCTAGGCCGGCCAAAGCGACGATTTCCCCCTCCTGCACAGTGAAGGAAATATCGGAAAAGTGTTTCCCACTGTCGGAGAGATGCTTGATCTCCATGGCGACCTCTTCCATAGGCGCCGGCTTCTCCGGGTAAATGGCGCCAATCTCCGTACCCAACATGGCCCGGACCAGCTCCTCATAGGTGGCGTTGGGCAGCTCATGGGTCATCGCTCCATCCTTGAGGACGATGACCTTATCGCAGAGGCGGGCCAGCTCCCGCAGATCGTGGGAGATGATGAGGACTGCGCATCCTTCCTCCCGCAGCTTCCGGGCTACACCGTGGAGCATGGCGGTTTCCCGCTCGGTCATATGGGCGGTGATATCGTCAAAAATGAGCACCCGCGGGTTTTTCAGCATGGCTTTTGCCACCGAAAGGAGGGTGTGCTCCGCCGGGCTCAGGGCTTTCACCGGGGCGTCGATATTTAGGTTCAAATCCAACCGGTCAAACAGTTCCAAAGCCATCTGCCGGTATTTTTTCTTCCGCACAAACACCTTGTCCTTTTCTGTCTCTTCGAAGAACAGGTTGTCCACCACCGACATTTCAGGAAACAGATAATTTTCCCTTCCGGTCACAACAATGCCCGCCTCCCGGGCTTCCACCGGGCTGCGCAGGCTGACCCGTTTGCCGTCCACATAGACCCGCCCGGTGTAACCGGTGGTGATCCCCCCCAATAGGGAGGCCAAAGCCGTCTTTCCCGAACGATTGAGGCCGCACAGTCCTACAATCTGGGGCGAATCAATGGTAAAGCTAATGTCCTTAAGGGAAAAACCGGAGCCAAACGCCCGGCTGAGGTTTTCCAGCTTCAGGAGGTATTCTTCGTTTTCCACTACGATCACCTGCGTTTCTATAATTTCACGTTATTGCATCCACCAGCCGCTTCCTGTGCTATAATAGAGGAAAATATCCGGACACAGGGGGGCTTTTGGTGCAAAACGATTGGTTCATGGAACAAATTGAAATGATGACCCGCTTTCTGGGCAAGGTGCTCTTCCACAAGGATCTGGCGCCAGAGGAGTTCCAGCTGGTGGACGCCCAATCCTTCTCTGAAGGGGATCTGACCGCTATCACCGTCAAGCGGCTCCTCTCCCAAAATCGGATCAACGAGGCGGAAAACCTGATCTTCGACGAAATCGAAAAGGAAGCCTCTCCTCGGATGCTGAAAATCGCCTGCGATTTTTACGGC
>NZ_CBDTOK010000053.1:0-6964 GCF_965361945.1 Zongyangia sp.
TTTTGTATTCTCAGCAATTCGCTCGTTAAATTTTGCAAATTGTTTTATTTCTTCTTCGGTGAAGCCCCGGAAGATTTGTTTTAGGAATTCCTTCCGCACAGCTTCAATTTCATGGGTAATGGGCGCGGATTTGGATGTCAGAGACAGATGGATCCTTCTCCGGTCCTCCGTATCCTGCCGGCGCTGCAACAGAGATTTCTGTATGAGGCTTTCCACCGCCTGAGATACATTGCTTTTTGAGAGCATCCGAAACTCTACAATATCTGCGGCGGTATCTCGGCCGGGATGATTGAAAAGGAAGCTGATGATGGTGACTTCGATGGGCGCCAGACCATGCCGATCGCAGACAGGTTTCAGCATGCTGTCATACAGCTTGATGATCCGCCGGATGTTGGATAAAAGCGTATTTGTCCGGTGCATGCGGTAAGTCCCTCCCCATTCATGGTTTTTAATAGTACAGTTTTTTATAGAACTGTTTTTACAACAAACTATTTTATCTCAAAATCCAAATGAGTCAAGCCAAAAGCCATGCTCCCTCAAAATGTTTACATTTAGTTCATAAAAATACACCTACAAAAGAAAGCCATGCCGATGGTTTTCGGCCTTTCTACGGTGCCCTTGCGGATAGGTGGTTTTGCCGGTGTTGCCGCCTCATTATAAAAGGTTGGCCAACGGAGAGCAAGGCCAACCTTTTGTGTTTTTCTATGTTGCTGCTCGGATTTTTTCGTGGGTCCAGCAGCCTGCATTTACAATTTTAAGTCGATTTCTACTATTTCGCTATTGGTTCCTAAACGTACCGGCAGCTGGAAATATCCTGTTCCTGCTGAAACGACAGTCTGGGCTTCCCCTAGGGCTGCATGTCCGTAAAAATGATTTTTTTCATAGGCTAGCCGGGTCAAGAAGGTCAGAGGAAACATCTGCCCACGATGCGTGTGGCCGCATAAAATGAGTTTTGCTCCATTTTCTATGGCCTCATCAATGCCATCTGGATTGTGGTCCAAAACAATGAGCGGCTTTTGCTCTGGTTTTTTGCGCAATAATTCACTGAGGGGAGTACGAACCTCTGAATATTGTTTGTAATGGAGCAGGTCGTTTCGCCCCACCAAGGTAAAAAAGGGAAAGGGAAGGAGTTCGTTATATAGCAGCCGGATATTCGCTTTTTGAAAAAAACACCGCATCTTTTCATCGGAATAGGCCGGATCATGGTTGCCCAATACCGCATAAACGCCGTCCTTGGTCTGAAGGGTCCCGAGTACCGCCCCAACCGCGTCAGGAGATCCGCATTCTTCCGCATAACCGTTGTTAAAGATGTCTCCTGTGATTACCACCATATCGGGGGAAAGGCTGTTGACTTTGTCGACTACTTTTTTTATATATCCTAGGCCGACAAAGGCCCCGATGTGCAAATCGCTGAGCAAAATCATGCGGTAATCTTTTTTGCCTTCTCCCAAGCGCACGTCATAACGAACTGTTTTGAGACGCCGGGCATGAACCATTCCGTAGGCCACAAGGCCCAGGCTGATTCCAGTGGCGAAACACCAGGAAATTGCGAACACCACCGAATTCTTATGAAAAAAGAAGACCGCCACTGCGGCAGCATCGCAGATCAAAAGGATGAGGACAAAGTAAAACAGAAAACAGAACAGGCTCCCCTCCAGACGTATCCAAAACCGGCGGATCGGAGGAAAAGCCCGCTGCGATGGAAAAACCATGAGAGGAAAAACAGAAGGAGATAGAATACCGCAACTGCTCCGTAAATATGTAGGCCCCACAGCTGCCATACAGCATTTTCGGTGCGGAAAGCAGTATAAACAGTGGTAAATAGCAGGAACAGAACAAGGCATACAGAGAAAAATTTTTCTGATATATACTGGCTGAGTTTTGATTTCATGGCATTGATTTCCTTTTCGGATATGGCGGGGGCGGCTGACAGCAGAGGGCTATCCTATTTTTATTTTCTTGCGAGATGAACCATGCTTTGCTGAGACAGCAGGGGCCCTTGCTTTTTTGAGGTGATTTGCAGAATCTCTTCCAGCGGATGGAAGAAGATATTGTACTGCTTGTCTTGCCGCAAACCTTCATGGGTGCGCAAGTTCCCATCCTCATCGAATCCCACCATACACTCTCCGTCAGAAATAATTCTGTCGATCCTCAGTGTATCGTATTTGATATCCATGAAAATCAGCGGATACCGCTGTTGATCACGAACATCTGCCACATATTGATAAACTTCCTGCTCCAACTGGGACGAACAGGCAAAATCCGCACGCAGAAAGGCAAACGCCGGATGAGACGGAACGACAGAACGCAGCCATTGCCCACTGAGAATATTTTGCTTATCCTGCTCCGTATAACGCCGATTCACTGCATAAAGCAGTCTCGCGTCCCGAAGCTTTTGACAGGCAGACGCCATATCCTCATCGGCATAGATGGAAATCATGACATTTTTGACCTCTTTTATTTTATTGATAAAAGAAGGGATGATCTGATGTCCATGGAGGAAGAGAATAAAAGCGCAGTCCGATTCTTTTTTGATGATGGGGAGTACCTGCTCAGCATCCCCGGTAACATAGAAAAGATAGGTATAGATCCCCAATTCCATTGCCTGCTGCAACAGAGAAGGATAGAAATCCGGCTGTGTTTCCAGCTTTTCTTGGTTAATAAATACATGCAGAGCCCAGGGAATGTTGAACTTTTTTTCTTCCTCAATATCCCGGATCACCACGGCGCCTTTTGTACAGCTGTTATAGCCCAGATTGACGCCAAAGGTGGTGATAATATCATGATCCACCGTTGCGGCAAGGTCTTTGACAAGATCATAATAAGCGCTTTGCTGATCCTGCAACATCTTCTGTGCCTGCTTTAGTAAGTTTTTTTGGAATCTTCCATGGGAGAATTGCAGCCCCAGGTCGATGAGATTGCGCGTCATACGTTTTGGTGATTGCTGTATATTTTTTAGTGTTCTGCGGATCGCCGATTCCACCAATACCCTAGTCATGTCTTTCTTCATGGGAGGCAACACCTTTCCTGCAAATCAGTTTGCTCAGAAAATTATATATTATAAAGATACTCGATTTCTAGTGTGAAAAAAAGGGACAAAAGGATAAAATTGTCCAAAAAGGTAACACTTCTGCAGTTTGTCTCATTTTTTCCCACCGAGCTTTATCTGTCCCATGACATCTGTCCATTCCTCTTTTATAATGGACCTCAGGATTGAAACCCAAAAAGGAATTCAGAAAGGGACGAATCGGCATGAGCGAGAAAAATATGAAAGAAAATCTCCAGGCCTTTGCTGTTAAAAAGGTGCTGCATTATATGGATGAAGATCCGGACAAGAGCCTGCCAAAGCTGTTAGACTGGGCAGATAAATTTGACAAAGAGAACCTCTTTGTCAGTCAGCGCAAGGTTTTCCACGATATTATCGAGCATCCCGATAATAACTGGTACCGTTTAATCAAAAGTCTGTGGAGCGATATTGATCCTGGAGTACGGAGAACCTTCTTTGAAAACTTTATTGTGCATACCGCACTCATCGGCAGTGTACGGCAGGAAAAAGCGATGGAAGAACATGGCTGCAATATTCCCTGGGCAGTGCTGATGGACCCCACTTCCGCCTGCAACCTTCACTGCACCGGCTGCTGGGCGGCAGAATACGGGAATAAGCTCAACATGAGCTATGAAACACTCGACAGCATTATCCATCAGGGCACTGAAATCGGCACCTTTATGTACATATTCTCTGGCGGCGAGCCACTGGTCCGCAAGGATGATATCATCCGGCTTTGCGAGGCGCATCCAGACTGTATGTTCCTAGCCTTCACCAATGGCACCCTGATCGATGAGAAATTTGCAGACGAAATGCTGCGGGTCAAGAATTTCATACCGGCCATCAGCGTGGAAGGCTTTGAGGAGGCCACCGATTCCCGCCGGGGCAAAGGCACCTATCAGGCCGTTATGAAGGCGATGGATATCCTGCGGGAGAAAAAGCTGGCCTTTGGCGCATCCTGCTGCTATACCAGCCAAAATGTAGGGTCCCTCAGTTCTGAAGAATACATCGATCATTTGGTTGCCAAAGGCGCCAAATTCGCTTGGTTTTTCCACTATATGCCGGTGGGCAACGATGCGGTACCCGAATTGCTGCCCAGCCCGGAGCAGCGGGAAACCATGGTGCATCGTATCCGGGAATACCGGAATACCAAGCCGATTTTTACCATCGACTTTCAAAACGACGGAGAATTTGTACAGGGATGCATTGCCGGCGGCCGCCGGTATCTGCACATCAATGCCAATGGCGATATTGAGCCCTGTGCTTTTATCCACTATTCTGATTCCAGCGTCTATGACAAGACACTGCTGGAGGCATTGAAGTCCCCGTTGTTTATGGCTTACCACCATGGACAGCCTTTTAACGGCAATATGCTGCGGCCCTGCCCCATGCTGGAAAATCCGGAATGTCTGCGGTCCATGGTGCAGGATTCCGGCGCCCACTCCACCGACATGCAGTCGCCGGAGGATGTGGAAAATCTGTATCAGAAATGTAAGCCATATGCGGAAAACTGGGTAGCTACTGCTGATAAGCTGTGGGCATGTTCTCATAGCTGCGCAGGTTGCCAGAGCCATCAGGCAAATGACTAGACAATACCTAATCCCTCTCTTCTTACTAGCCGTCTGCACCTTCTTGTGCAGACGGCTTTTGTATGGAATGCGGTTATATGGAAGCTGGCAGCACTCGGTATCCCTTTGGCAGGTGTCTGCAAAGCCGAAGATGAGACTACTGGCAACCGAAAATCATATGCCCCGGCTGAGGGCCGATAGCAGTAAAGTATGATATAATACGACCATGGAGAGGTGAGGGGTGGTCAGGATGGGATATGAAATCGGGGATACATTTGAAACGAGACATGGCAAAATGACGGTGGTGGACAGCCTGCGTATCCAAGGGAAGAACGGGGTGCTCCGCAAATACTACATGCTGCGGTGCGAAAAGGGCCACCAGTATCCGGTGGGGGAAAGCTACCTGAAGGCGGGCAGGCTGGTCACCTGTAAAAAATGCAACCATCCCACCATCGCCGAAAGGGATCCGGAGTTTGCCAAGTGGTTTGTAGACAGTTCGATTCCCCGGGAAAAATCACCCTACACCCATTTGAAAGCGGATTTTTACTGTCCGGAATGCGGCAAGATTGTCAAGGGAAAGAATATCAACAACGTGTATCAAAGGCGGCGGGTGCAATGCCCTTATTGCGGGGACGGCATCAGCTATCCAGAACGATATATTCATGCGCTGCTCACCCAGATGCAGATCCCGTTCGTACGCCAGTACACCGTAAAATTTCAGGAAAACGGTCGGAAAACCCACTATAAATACGACTTCTACGATCAGGAAAGAAATATCTTTATCGAGACCCATGGGGCCCAGCATTTTGTGCCACATGTGTTTGAAAGGGTAGGAAGAGCCTCCCTGGAGAAGATCCAGCAAAGGGACCACGAGAAACGAAGGATGGCGGTAGAACAGCTGGGGATTGGATACATCGATTTGGACTGTAGAAAATCAGATCCGGATTGGATGAAAGCAGAGGTAATGAAAAAGCTTTCCTTTTATCCGCTGGAAACGGTGGACTGGAAAAGGGTGCAAAGGGAGACCAACAGCTCCATTACGCTGCAGCTCATCGCGCTGTGTCAGCAGGGATATACCCAAAAACAGGCGGAGAGAGGAACAGAAAAGAAAAATAGAAGAGCGGAGGATTGAAAAGAAGAAGGCGGGCCAGCTTCTCAAGCACAACGAATTGGTCGAGGCCATTCGCGGCAAAGGGCTGGACTTCGCTGTCCTGGACGATTATGTCAGCACCCGTACAAGGCTGCGTTTTCTCTGTGGAAAGTGCGGACAGGAATTTTTGCGCACGCCGACTACCATCCTCAAGGATATGGCCTGTCCCTACTGCAAAAAGCTGGAAGAAATCAGGCAAAGAGCTCGGGAAAAATATGGGGAATCCTATGAGATTTTGGGGCCTTATAAGGACATTCGGACGCCCATCGCCATTCATCACCGGACGTGTGGAACCACCTATTATAAACTGCCTCCGGACCTTTTCAAGACGGGATGCCCTACCTGCGGTAAGAAAGAGCGGTCCCTCCACACCTCCCAGACCAGAATCCGCAAAGGACTGGAGAAGTTTAAGGCCCTGCTGCCCCTCATAGAAGCCAGAGGATACACCTTTGTAGGAGAAGAATGCCGGGGGCTAGGGAAGACCAACGCCTTTTTATGCAGCCATTGTGGGGAGATATGGATGACCACGGCCAATCACATCATCAGCGGCCGGGATCATATCTGTACCAGCCCCTGCAAAAAGAAAACCCAGGAGGAGTTTTTGAAACAGGTGGAGGACCTGGTGGGAGGAGAATACAGTGTGCTGACCGAATATACAAATGCATTTACGCCGGTCAAAATCCGGCACAACCTCTGTGGCCATGAATACATGGTGGCGCCTGCCCATTTCACCAGCACAGGAAGGCGATGCCCTGTTTGCTCCAGGAAAAAATAAGATGGACCGGAAGGAATCTTCCGGCCCATCTTTTGCTTTTTATCTTTCAGATGGCCGCCCATGATCAAAGCTATCCATAGGAACGTCCTCAAACAGAGATCCCGCCCGGAGGTGAGCGGTGGCCTCACCGAGCAGGGAGGCGGCCTCAGGCACCGCCTTGTCAAAGATCTCCTGAAAGGTTTCATGGCTGATCTGCTCCGGCCGGTTGAGATGATGCCAGGAAAGCCGGGCCTTGTTGGCGGCGTCAAAGGGCGGAATTTCCGGCTTGCGCATGGCGGTGACCATGCTTCCATGGACGAGGACACGATCCACAAAGGAGGCGACACCCTGATGGCAGCGTTTGGAATCGAGCAGGAATTCTTCGCACCACAAGGCGTCGTCAAAGGCGCGGACAATATCCTGCTTTTTGATCTGTTCCCCCATGG
>NZ_CBDTOK010000054.1:0-10354 GCF_965361945.1 Zongyangia sp.
GATCAGGAATCGTCTTAATAATACTGTCTGCTCCATAATATCGTTGTTAAGGTATGCAAAGCCTCCTGCTGTGGCCGCTATAATCAGGCTGAGCAGATTGGCAATCAGGACAACTGTTAGAAGGCCTTCAAAGGCTCCAACAATACCACCCAGCAACGTATTTGCAGGGCCGATGATCGGGATACGTCTCAGTCCACCCAGAGTCCAGGCAAACTTGCGTACCAAGAATAAGCAAATGGACATCAGCACAATAAATAGAATCAGCTGCACAATGCTGATTACAAGAGGGGCCACTACATGATCAGTAATGGCCTCCGGCAATGGCTGGGTAGAATTGCTCAACGACTCTAATTCAGCCAGCACATCCGTCCCGGAGCCAAAGGTATCCAAAAACTTTTCCAGCGCGTCCGGCACCTGGGATAGCACCGTCTGAACATCAGCGGCAATATCGGTAATCCCTGCCTCTGTCAATTTGTTTCCCACCGTTTCTACCACCGAAGGGCGGAGGAAATGATTAAAAATTACTGTAGAAAACGCGTTAGCACCCAAATTCGCAATAAAAAAAGAAATCAGATATCCGATAAATTCAATAACCGTCCGGACAAATCCACGACGGGCGGATATCGATATAAAATATATGACCAGTATAACGACGCACAGGTCATAGAGTAATGGAATCCATTCTGTCATGTATGACCTCCAAAAGTGCCTCTAAAAAGCACAGCTTTTCCTAACGGTAGGAAAGCAAACTGATCTATCTTAACCATACATATAGCATTTTACTCGCCTCATCTCATCCGTCAAGGCACAGCAAAAAAAGTTTACAATTTAGGTGTATTTTACATCATTTTGCTCAGGCTTTTTCAATCCGTCCTGCCAGCGAAACATAGACAGAAGAACCCGCTAGCTGAATACCGATACAGCTTCGCTCCACCGAGCTCCTCCGTATTTCTGTACCTGTCATGTCGTATACGATAGCTTCCTGCTGAAGGAGAACCGCCAAACGATCATGAGAAAGGGAAATATCCTTGACCGCCTCATCCAGATGGATCTCCCCTACCTTTTCACACGTTTGATCCAAAAGGATGATGGTGGCCTGCTGGTACTGGTTGTAGTCGCCGAAAACCAGGGCTATGTTTTCGCTGCCCTCTGTAGAAAAGCTCACCAGATTGGTGGCGCCGTAATCGTATTGTCCTTCGATTGTTCCAGTGCTGCTCATCACCCGGACTGCCTTGTCGGTGACCACAAAAATATGCCCGCCGTCTTTATAGTCCACAGCATAGATGGATTCCCCCGGAAAGTCCAGGGTGGCAATGGGTTCTTCTTCACTAAAGGACAAAAAGACCAAGGAAGACTTCAGCGTTCCGCTTTCGCCTCCTAAGGTTCCTATGACAACACCGCTGCCGTTGCCGAAAACGGAGAGAGAGACAATATGGTTCTGCGCCGAATACCAGGTCAAAATCTCCTCCTGATTGCTGTCATAGACCGTCATCTGGGAGGTATACCGCTGGGATGTTGTCGCCACTGCCAAATAGCCGTTCTTTGCCAGATCAGCAGTCAAAATCGAAAACTCATAGGTCTGGTTCATCAGTTCCCTTGTTTTTGAGGAGAGGATCAGTTTCTTCCCTCCCCTGTCATATACCGCGCTCAAGGAACTGTTATTGACCACCTTCGGATTGGTAAACCCGTGCTGAATATTGCCGATCTCTTTGCCATTTTGATTATAGACGTAAAAGTTTGTCTCGGTAAGAACGCCCAGATCATTGCTGAAGGCGGTCATCATAGATGGAGTGGAGCCCGCCAAACTGATGGGAAAGCCATTACCTCCACCGAATTCCGCCGATATTGTAGAGAAGAAATCGTTGACCTTGGTCCTCACAGTTTCATTGGTAAAGGAAAGGGCCACAAGCACCAGGATAAAGATAAGCACAATGAGGATGATTCGCTTGACGATACTCTTTTTTTTGTATTTTTTCCGCACTTCCGAAATATCCTGTACCTCTGCCATTTCCTCACCTTCTTTCTCAAAAAGTTGTAACTACTTTTTATAAAGCTATCCTAAATCTATCTCATCATAAAAAACCCGGTTGAGGTACAGCCCGCAGGATGGGGCTGTCTTTCCCGCCCGAGAGCGGTCTTTGGAAGCAATAATCGACGTTAGATCATCCGCCGCAATTTTTCCAGCGGCAACATCCAATAAGGTTCCTACCATAATCCGCACCATGTTATATAAAAATCCATCTCCCGCCACGGCAAAGAGGACCATGTCCCCTTCCCGATATACCGAAAAGCGCCGGATGGTGCGGATCGTATCCTTTACCGAACCGCCGCTACTACAGAAGGCAGAAAAGTCGTGGGAGCCTACAAAGGCCTGGGCCGCCTCGTGCAGCGCATTTTCGTCGATAGGCTTAGGATATTCACAGACAAGTCCCGCCATCAGAGGGTCCCTTACAATGGCGTTATGGACCTTATAAATATATTCTTTCCCCTTGGCGCTGTAGCGGGCATGAAAATCGAGGGGAACTTCCTTGGCCTCATAGACCGCCATATCCCCAGGCAGACAGGAATTGAGCCCCCGCAAAAGGCCCTCGTAAGGAATGGGACACCGGGTCTTGAAACTGATGCAAAACATATTGGCATGGACGCCGGCGTCCAGCCGGGAACAGCATTTAATGTCCTGCCGGCGTCCTACCACCTTTTCCAGGGCATCCTGAAAGACCTCTGTCACCGTCAGCGCATTATCCTGAACCTGGGAGCCATGATAAGCCGTTCCCCGGTAGGCCATAGTAATCAGCAGATTCCTCATCATTTTCTCCATTAGAATAGGGATGGGAAGAAATAGTTAAGGGCGATGATTCCGCCGATGCAGACCGCTACAAATGCGGCGGAAACGATGTCCCTGCTGTGTAACTTCAGCTGTTTCAGCCGGGTTCTTCCCTCTCCGCCTCGGTAACACCGGCACTCCATAGCCAGCGCCAGCTCGTCAGCCCGGCGGAAAGCTGAGACAAACAGAGGGATCAGCACCGGGATCAGGGCCTTCACCCGCTGGAGAAGCTTCCCTGACTCCAAATCGGCGCCTCTGGCCTTCTGTGCGTTCATAATCTTGTCCGTCTCCTCGATCAGGGTGGGAATAAAGCGCAGCGCAATGGTCATCATCATGGCCAGTTCATGGACCGGCACCTTGATTTTTTTCAGCGGGCTCATGAGCCGCTCCAACCCATCGGTCAAGACGATGGGAGAGGTGGTATAGGTCAGCAGGGAGGTGCCAGCGATCAGGCAGAAGATGCGGATGGCCATCATAATGGCCATGGAGATGCCTCTATCTGTAATCTTGATAAAGCCCCACTGCCACAAAGGGTCTCCATCGATGAAAAACATGTTGAGGATGGTGGTGAAAATAACAATGGGAATAATAGGCTTCAAGCCCTTCAACGCCATCTTCCAAGGCACGCCGGAAATGGCATAGGCGATGACGAGAAAGCCAATGCCCACCAAAAAGCTCCAAGCGTTTTTGGCGACGAAGAGCATGATAATATAGGCGAAGGTGATGACAATCTTCATCCGGGGATCCATCCGATGGATGAGAGATTTGCCCGGGTAATACTGGCCAATGGTGATGTCCTTAAGCACGGGCATTTCCTCCCTTCTCCGCCTGATGCCGGGAAAGCAGCTGCAAAAGCTCCCTCTTTCCTTCCTCTACCGTAAAGATGTCGGGGTTCACATCCACACCGCGGTCTTTGAGCGCGTGGAAAATGCGGGTAACCTGAGGCACCGCAAGTCCCATGGAGGATAACTCCTCGGTGTGAGAGAAGACATTTTGAATGGTATCATACATAAATACTTTGGATTTGTTCATGACCAGCACCTTGGAACAATACTTAGCCACATCCTCCATACTATGGGAAACTAGCAGAACCGAATTTTTCTGCTGCTCATGATATTCCTTGATCTGGCCTAGAATTTTATCCCGGCCCTTTGGATCCAGTCCTGCCGTGGGCTCGTCCAGAATAAGCACCTCCGGGCGCATGGCGATAACTCCGGCAATGGCTACCCGGCGTTTCTGTCCGCCGGAGAGCTCAAAGGGTGATTTCTCTAAAGTGGTAGGCTTCAAGCCCACAAACATAGCCGCCTCCCGGACCCGCTCGTCGATTTCTTCCGCGGAAAGGCCAATATTCTGGGGACCATAGGCAATGTCCTTATAAACCGTCTCCTCAAACAGCTGGTATTCCGGATATTGGAAAACCAGCCCCACCTTAAAGCGGATTCTACGGATATCCTTGGGATTTTCCCAGATGTCCTCCCCATCGATGTAAATCTTGCCTGAGGTGGGGCGGAGCAGTCCGTTAAGATGCTGGATCAGGGTGGATTTGCCCGAGCCTGTATGGCCGATAATGCCCACAAGCTCCCCTTTTTCTATTTCGATGTTGACATCGCTGACAGCTACCTTTTCAAAGGGAGAACCGGCGCTGTAAGTGTAGGTAAGATGCTCGGTTTTGATGACTGACAAATTCTCATTCCTCCAAAAGGCGCAGAATCTGTTCCACGCACTCCTCTTCGTCGATGATGTGGCTGTCTACGGGGTAACCCGCTTTTTTTAGTTCATATACAAGCTCGGTGGATTGGGGTACATCCAAACCAACGGACTTGAGCTGTTCTACATGGGAGAATACATTTTTGGGGGTATCATCCAACAGCATGTGGCCGTTATCAATCACCACCACCCGGTCAGCCTTGGCCGCCTCATCCATGTAATGGGTAATGAGTACTACCGTGATGCCGAAATCCCGGTTGAGCTTTCGCACCGTCTTGATGACCTCCCGCCGGCCTTTGGGATCCAGCATAGCAGTGGGCTCGTCCAGCACAATGCACTCGGGACGCATGGCGATAATACCCGCAATGGCTACCCGCTGCTTCTGTCCGCCGGAGAGCTGATGAGGCGCATGCTCCCGGTATTCGTACATTCCCACTTCCTTGAGGGCGTCGTCTACTCTTTGACGCATCTCCTTCGGCTCCACACCCAGGTTTTCCAGGGCAAAGGCCACATCCTCTTCCACAATGGTGGCGACAATCTGGTTGTCCGGGTTCTGGAACACCATGCCCACATTCTGCCGGATTTCGTAGATCATCTCCTCCTGCCGGGTATCAATGCCATCCACATAGACAACCCCCTCCGACGGGGTAAGGATGGCGTTAAGGTGCTTTGCCAACGTCGATTTACCCGAACCATTGTGGCCCAGCACCGCCAAAAACTGGCCTCTTGGGATGTCCAGGTTCACATGCTCCAGCACCGGAGCCGTGTTCCCCTCCGCCGTATAGGCATAGGAGACATCCTGCATTGTAACGATGTTTTCCACCGGGACTAACCTCCATTTCCGCACCGCTTTCGGCACATCTGCAATCAAGTTCTACACCTTTATTCACACTGCCAGATAGCTGTGCAGCCACAGGGCAGATCATAGCCTGATTTTTTCACCGGCAGGCCGATCTCATCGGCGCTGACCTCTCCTCCAAATTTGTTTCGTACCGTTACTCCCAGCAGATACTGCATCACTGAAGGCGAAAGGCCGGTGGTGTAAGAGTTAAGCAAGAAAAAGAGGGGGCGTTCACTGAGCACCCGGGAGCAAAGCTCCACTAGGCCGTAAATCTCGCTTTCCAGCTTCCACACCTCTCCCCCCGGCCCCCGGCCGTAGGAGGGCGGATCCATGATGACCGCGTCATACCGGTTGCCCCGACGGATTTCCCGCTCTACAAACTTTTTACAATCGTCTACAATCCAACGGATGGGTCTGTCCTCCAGGCCGCTGAGGCGGGCGTTGTCCCTGGCCCAGCTGACCATCCCCTTGGAAGCATCCACATGGCAGACACTGGCTCCCGCCTTAGCGCAGGCCAGGGTGGCTCCGCCGGTGTAGGCGAAGAGATTGAGAACCTTTATGGGCCTTCCTGCCCTCTCAATTTTATCCATCATCCAGTCCCAATTGACGGCCTGTTCCGGAAAAAGGCCGGTATGCTTAAAGCCGGTGGGCCGGATATGAAAACGAAGCGCCCCATAGGAGATGCTCCACTCGTTTTGCGGCATATGGCTGTTTTCCCAATGTCCGCCGCCGGAACTACTCCGGATATAGCGGGCGTTGGCCTTCTTCCAAAGGCCAGGATCTTTGGGGGTGTTCCAAATAATCTGAGGGTCCGGGCGGATGAGAACCACATTGCCCCATCGCTCCAGCTTTTCCCCTCCGGATGTGTCCAGTATTTGATAGTCCTTCCAGTGCTCAGCTGTCCTCATTTATCCCAGTCTTTCCTTGATAGTCTCAGCAATATCCGCCGCCATAGCGCCGATGGTCTCGGCGTCCTTCCCCTCTACCATGACCCGGATGAGGGGCTCGGTCCCAGAGCAGCGGACCAAGATTCTGCCGTCGCCCTGCAGCTGCTGCTCACAGGCTCTGATTTTGTTCCAAATGGTCTCTTCCCCATCCAGCCGTTCCTTGGCGTCGTTTGCCACTGTAACGTTGACCAGCGTCTGGGGATAGCGCTCCATGATTTCCGAAAGATCCGACAGGTTGCCGCCGCTCTTTTTGAGCAGACAGAGCAGCTGGGCGGCGGAAAGCTGCCCATCGCCTGTGGTCATATAGTCGAGAAAAATAATATGGCCTGACTGCTCGCCGCCCAGGTTATGGCCGCCCAGCAGCATATTTTCCAGCACGTATCGGTCTCCAACCTTGGTGGACTCAGCATGGATGTCGTATTTTTCACAGAATTTGAAAAAGCCCAGGTTGGACATAACGGTGGCTACTACCGTATCGTTTTTTAGCCTGCCGTTTTTCTTCATATCGTGAGCAAACATGGCCATCAGCTTGTCGCCGTCCAAAATAACGCCGTGCTCATCCACCGCTAGACAGCGATCCGCGTCTCCGTCAAAGGCTACGCCTACATCACAGCCATTTTGCAC
This sequence comes from Zongyangia sp., assembly GCF_965361945.1. NCBI lineage: Bacteria > Bacillati > Bacillota > Clostridia > Eubacteriales > Oscillospiraceae > Zongyangia > Zongyangia sp. The sequence goes on from NZ_CBDTOK010000054.1 coordinate 6,944, forward strand.
CACATACCGGGCCAAAACCTCGATATGGGTAGACCCACAGTTGTCGTTGATATTGATCCCGTCAGGCACGTCGTTGATAATCATGCAGTTAGCGCCCATGGAGGTAAACAGGGTCTGAGCTGTAGTACTGGCGCTGCCGTTGGCGCAGTCAATAGCCACCGTCAAGCCCGTCAGATCCACATCCACCGTAGAGCGGATATGGTCAATATAATCCTTGGTGGCGGTTTTGACCCGGATGACTGAACCAATCTCCCCACCAGTTTTCAGCATTTTCTCCGGCACTCCCTGCTCCAGCATCGTCTCAATTTCGTTTTCGATGCTGTCGGAAAGCTTGTAACCGTTTTCATTGAAAATCTTGATGCCGTTAAATTCCACCGGATTATGGGAGGCGGAAATCATGATGCCGGCATCCGCTTCATACTCCTGCACCAAATAAGCCACCGCCGGGGTGGGAACCACGCCGATGAGCATGACGTCGGCGCCTACGGAACAAAGCCCGGCCACCAATGCTGCTTCCAGCATATCAGAAGAAATACGGGTGTCTTTGCCAATGAGGATTTTCGGTTTGCGGTGGGTATGGCTGGTCAATACCGTGGCCGCGCACCGTCCGATGTTCATGGCAAGCTCACAACTTAGTTCCTTGTTGGCCACCCCTCTGGCGCCGTCTGTACCAAATATCTTTCCCATGTTCTGCCTCCACAAATTTATTCAAGGTCGATTAAGTTCATCTGTTGATAGTTCTCTTCCGGTCCCAGCCGTTTTATCCCCAAATGGTCATAGGCAAGCTGTGTGGCACAGCGCCCTCTGGGGGTCCGGCTGAGAAAGCCGATCTGCATCAGGTATGGCTCATAGACATCTTCCAATGTGATGGATTCTTCTCCGATGGCCGCCGCCAAGGTATCCAGCCCCACCGGGCCGCCGTTATAGTTGCGGATGATGGTGGTAAGCATCCGTCTGTCAATACTATCCAGCCCCAAGGGATCCACTTCCAGCTTATCCAGCGCCAGGGCCGCCATCTCTTTGGTAATCGTTCCATCTCCGATGACCTGGGCAAAATCCCGGACCCGTTTGAGAAAGCGGTTGGCGATACGGGGCGTTCCCCTGGAGCGCCGGGCCAATTCAATGGCCCCGCCCTTATCACAGGGAACCTCCAAAATTCCCGCCGAGCGAAGGATGATCTGGGACAGTTCCTCCGGCGAGTAAAGTTCCAAACGCATCATGACGCCAAACCGGTCCCGAAGAGGGGATGTCAACTGTCCCGCACGGGTGGTAGCACCGATCAGGGTAAACTTGGGCAGATCAATCCGGATAGACCTGGCTGACGGGCCCTTGCCGATGATAATATCCAACGCATAGTCCTCCATGGCTGGATAGAGCACTTCCTCTACCGTGCGGGGCAGACGGTGAATTTCATCGATAAACAGGATGTCGTTTTCGTTGAGATTGGTCAGCAGCGCCGCCAAATCCCCCGGTTTTTCCACCGCTGGGCCCGACGTAATGCGGATGTTTACATTCATCTCGTTGGCGATGATGGCCGACAGTGTGGTCTTGCCAAGGCCCGGAGGTCCATAAAGCAGACAGTGGTCCAGCGCTTCCCCCCGCCGTTTGGCCGCTTCAATAAACACGGTCAGGTTTTCTTTGACTTTTTCCTGACCAATGTATTCACTGAGTGTTTTGGGGCGCAGAGAAGCTTCGATATCGTTATCTTCTGCCACGTTTTCCGGAGCTACAATCCGGTTTTCGAAATCCATTTCAAAATCGTTAATCAATGGTTTCTTCCCCTTTTTCCTTCTATGCTATGCATTTCGCTGTATTTCTGTCCTAAAAGCATATTTTACCCCAAAGCCAGCTTTTTCAGCGCTCCCTTGATCAGTTCCTCCACCGGCAGAGAGCCGTCCAGTTTGGCCACCGCTGCTGCTGCTTCCGACTGGCTGTAACCCAACACCACCAAAGCGCCGATGGCCTCTGAAACATTAGAGGCGTCCAGATCGATACTGACTGGTCCCTCAGAAACTGCTTGGGTCAGCTGCTCATTGCTGATCTTATCTTTAAGTTCCAGCACAATCCGCTGGGCAATTTTAGGGCCGATGCCCTGGCTACGGGTTAGAGTCTTGTAATCCCCAGAAGCTACACACAATGCAAATTTCTCCGGAGTGCAGTCAGAAAGGATGGCCAATGCCGCTTTGGGGCCCACGCCCGAAACCGAGATGAGCATCTTAAAACAGCTCAGTTCATTTAGGTCATAAAATCCAAATAAGTTCACGGCATCTTCCCGGACCTGGAGATAGGTGTAGATGAGCACCTGCTTTTGCTCCTTCGGGAGTTTTGCAATGGTCTGATTGGTGGTGGAACACTGGTAGCCTACGCCGCCGCATTCCACAACGATCATATTGGCCTCTGTGTGAACCACTGTGCCCCGGATGCTGTAGATCATAAAAATGCGTTCCTTTCCTTCTATCTTTGCAGAAGTTTTTCTTTATTAAGCAAGGAGCCAGCGCTGTGAGCGTGGCAGATGGCGATGGCCAGAGCATCCGCTGTGTCGTCGGGCTTTGGTACCTTTTCAAGGCCCAGCATGATACGGGTCATCTCCATCACCTGTTTTTTCACTGCCCGGCCATAGCCTACTACCGACTGCTTAACCTGTAGCGGCGTATACTCATAAATCGGGACTCCGGCTTTTTTCCCCGCCAGGACAATCACTCCACGAGCTTGTCCCACGGCGATGACCGTCTTCTGGTTGCTGGTAAAAAACAGCTGCTCTACCGCCATAGATTCCGGCTTGTATTTGTGGAGCAGATAGGTCAGTTCATCATAAATGACCTCCAGCCGGGAGTCAAAGGGCATATCTGCGGGGGTGGTAATGGCGCCGTAACCCAAGGTACGGAATTTCCCACGGTGATATTCCAAAACCCCGTAACCCACAATGGCATAACCCGGGTCAATTCCCATCACTATCATCTATTTTTCTCCATTTCGTTTCTATTTCTTATTTTCGGGCATACCCCACACATTATATTCAAATTATTATACCATGGGATCAAAATCCTCGCAAGCAGACAGAAAAATGTTCACTTCTTTGTTACAAACCAAAAGAAAACTCGACTATTTCGATGGAATAAATTTACAATTCGCTCTGCTTATGGCAAAATTATCATCAACAGACTTAGATTAAAGATTGTTTTTATGAAATATGTCAAAATTATGTATAAATGTTGATTTTTCAGAAACTTTGAGATATAATATGAAACATCTTCAGAAAATATGGACGATTAGCTCAGCTGGTAGAGCTTCCGCTTGACGTGCGGAAGGTCGGGGATTCGAGTTCCTCATCGTCCACCAGGGGTGCTGTTCCTGCAATAGCGGGGGCGGCATTATTTTTTGCCCAAAAACAGAAACATAATAAACAGCCGC
>NZ_CBDTOK010000055.1:0-7547 GCF_965361945.1 Zongyangia sp.
TACTACCGATCATAAGCAGGTCCCCTCCCAGGAACAGATCGCAGAGCTGCAACAAAACGTGGGGTATGAACGCATCCAACTGGACGGTACAAACCTGACGGTTCCCGATGGGATGCAGCTCGACCTGGGCGCTGTAGGCAAAGGCTATACCGCCGATCTGGTCGTAGAACAATTAAAAGAGGATGGAATTGAATCCGCTTTAATCAGTCTAGGGGGGAATATCCAAGCCATTGGTTCCCGGCCGGATGGAAGCGATTGGCAGATTGGCATCCGCGCCCCCTGGAAAAATGGGAACCTAGGCGTGCTGGAAATGAGTGATATGGCGGTGGTAACCTCTGGCGGCTATGAAAATTATTTTGAAGATGCGGATGGCAATATTTACTGGCACATCCTCGATCCTACTACCGGATACCCGGCGGACAGCGGGTTGCAGGCGGCCGTCATCGTTGGTAAAGAGGGAAGGCTGTGTGATGCGCTGTCCACCTCTCTATTTGTGATGGGCGCGGAAAAGGCAGAGGAATACTGGAGGAAAAACGGCGGTTTTGACATGATTTTGGTCACCGATGAAAACGAGATTCTTTTGACAGAAGGGATCGCCGGCCAATTTACCCTAAACGACGGACGTACCGAGACAATCCGGGTGCTACAGGCATGACAAGGGACCTTCTTTTGGGACTTTGCCCAATGTGCGAGCCCCGCAAGAAAAAATCAGCGGACAGAAGCAAGCTTAGAGGATAAAGATTGTTCTAGGCGATATTCATCTCCAAGTGAAGGCATATGAAAAGACAGAAGCTCAAAAAGTTTCTGTCTTTATTTCATCCTACAAATGGAATAAAAATGCTCAGTGTAAAGAAAAATACCTTGACACGAGGAGAAGAATTAGATATAATAATGGAGCACGATTGTAAAGAAATCCGCTTTACAGAGCGATGGTAGGAGAACGGATATGGGCAAGGATCTTTCAATTTCCGTATTGTTGGATATATATGGGGATATGCTCACCGAAAAACAGAAAGAGGTCATTGAACTTTATTATAATGAAGACCTTTCTCTAGGGGAGATCTCCGAGCTTTCGGGAATTACCCGCCAAGGTGTCCGAGACTCCATTAAGCGGGGGGAAGCATTCCTCCAGGAAATGGAGGACAAGCTCCAGTTTGCGCAAAAATTCAAAGAACTGGCCCAGGTCCTCTCCCAGATCAAAGAAACGGCGGAGCAGATGGCCGATCACAATAAACGGTTCTGCTTTTCCCGGGAGATCGCTCAGATGGCGGCGCAGATTTATAATGCGGCTGAAAAATTGGAAGATGACATGCTATCATAGAGTTTTGCAAGGAGGATGAGGCAAGTGGCATTTGAAGGGCTTTCCGAAAAGCTGTCAGCAGCGTTTAAAAAGCTCAGATCAAAGGGAAAACTGACCGAATCCGATATCAAGGAAGCGATGCGGGAAGTGCGTCTGGCCCTTTTAGAGGCTGACGTCAGCTATAAAGTGACCAAGGATTTTGTGTCCAAGGTGTCCGAGCGGGCGGTAGGAGTCCAGGTGTTGGAAAGCCTAACTCCAGCCCAGCAGGTGATCAAAATTGTCAACGAAGAGCTCACCGCCCTCATGGGAAACGAGAGCGCACGGCTCAACTCCCCGGCAAAGCCGCCTGCCATCATTATGATGTGCGGCCTTCAGGGAAGCGGTAAAACTACCCACAGCGCTAAACTTGCGCTGATGCTGAAAAAACAGGGCAGGCGTCCTTTGCTTGTGGCCTGTGACGTCTACCGTCCCGCAGCTATAAAACAGTTGCAGGTGGTGGGAGAAAAAGCCGGTGTTCCAGTCTTTGAAATGGGGACGGAAAACCCGGTGAAAATCGCGAAGAAGGCAGTCAGCCATGCCAAGGATTACGGTAATGATGTGGTGATCCTGGATACCGCCGGCCGGCTGCATATTGACGAAACCTTGATGGGAGAGCTACAGGGCATTAAAGATGAGGTAACTCCCACCGACATACTCCTGGTCATCGACTCCATGACCGGTCAGGATGCGGTTAACGTAGCCAAAGCGTTTGACGATGCACTGGGCATTGACGGCGTTATCCTGACCAAGCTGGACGGCGATACCCGTGGCGGTGCGGCCCTCTCGGTGAAGGCAGTTACCGGAAAGCCCATCAAATTTGTGGGCATGGGCGAAAAATTGGAGGATCTGGAGCCTTTCCATCCGGGCCGGATGGCATCCCGAATTTTGGGAATGGGTGATGTCCTCTCTCTGATCGAGAAAGCCCAGGAGCATATCGATGAGAAAAACGCCGAGGAACTGGCGAAGAAACTCAAGGAGAACTCCTTTGACTTAAATGATCTGCTGGTACAGATGCAGCAGCTGAAAAAGATGGGGCCCCTTCAGCAGGTAATGTCCATGCTGCCGGGAGCGTCGAAAGCCATCAAGGATGAGGATGCAGAAAAGGGAGAAGCGCAGCTCAAGCTCATGGAATCCATTATCTACTCCATGACCCCGGCGGAGCGGGAAAATCCTCAGATTATTAACCCCTCCCGCAAAAAAAGGATCGCCGCAGGCTCCGGCACCGATGTGCCAGCGGTGAACCGTCTGCTCAAACAGTTCGATCAGATGCAGAAGATGATGAAACAGTTTGGCGGCGGCGGCAAAAAGGGCAAACGCAGAAGAATGCCCATGATGCCAGGCGGCATGCCCTTTTAATCACGCTATGTTAACGGCGGTGCAAATGCACAGCCGAAACAATATAGAACCAAACATTTTATAGGAGGTGACAGGAATGGCTGTTAAAATAAGACTGCGCAGAATTGGCGCAAAGAAAGCGCCGTTCTACCGTATTGTTGTCGCTGACTCCCGCTATCCTCGGGACGGCAGATTCATTGAAGAGGTCGGCTACTACGATCCCACCAAGGATCCTGCTGTGGTCAAGATTGACGGCGAGAAGGTTACAAAATGGATGTCCAACGGCGCTCAGCCTACAGACACCGTGAAGGCACTGTTGAAGAAAAACGGCGTTCTTTAATCGAAATCGATACTGAGTCTTGGAGGACTACTTATGGATCAACTGCTTGTATCTATTGCGCGCGGCTTGGTAGATGACAAGGATGCAGTCAACGTTACTGTTGACGAACCCAACGAAGAGGGTGTCATTGTCTATCACCTGCATGTTGCGCCAGACGATATGGGTCGGGTTATCGGCAAACAGGGAAGAATCGCCAAGGCAATCCGCACCGTTATGCGTGCGGCTGCCAACCGGCAGGAAACCAAGGTTGCTGTGGAGATCGACTAGTAAAAAGAGGCAGGGGAAGCATGGATATGCTTTCCCTTTTTCTTATCATTGCGACATTCAAGACGTAAAATATAAGGATGGGAGAAGGCCATGGCGAAAAAACAATATCTGGAAACCGGGAAAATTGTCACGACCCACGGCATCAAGGGGGAAGTGAAGGTTTATCCCTGGTGCGACACACCGGAGTTTCTGCTGGACTTTGACGTCTTTTATTTGAATAAAGGGAAAACCCCCATTGAGGTGGAGGACTGTCGGATCCACAAAAATATGGCCATACTAAAACTCAAGGGTGTGGACACGGTGGAAGATGCGGTGAAATACCGCAACCAGGTACTCTATGTGGACCGGGATGAAATTCTCCTGGAGGAAGGAGAGTATTTTGTCCAGGATCTCATTGGATTGCGGGTTCTGGATGCTGATTCCGGCAAAGAGTATGGGAAGATTGTGGATGTGAGTGAAACTGGCGCCAACGATGTCTATCACATTGCCTTTGCCGATGGGAGTATTAAACTTATCCCTGCGATCAAGGATGTTGTCATTCATACCGATATAGAAGCTGGTGTCATGGAAATTCGGCCGCTCAGGGGGTTGTTTGACGATGAGGATTGATATTGCCACCCTATTTCCTGAAATGTGTGACCGGGTGCTCAACGAGAGCATTATTGGCCGGGCGCGGAGACAAGGACTTTTTGAGGTCCACTGCCACAATATCCGTGACTATACTCTTTCCAAGCAAAAGCGGGTGGATGATGCACCTTACGGTGGCGGCATGGGCATGGTGATGCAGGCTGACCCCATTTACCGTTGTTATGAGCATATCTGGAAACAGATTGGTATGCACCCCCATGTGATCTACCTGACGCCACAGGGCAAGCCTTTTACCCAGCAGAGAGCTATTGAGCTCAAGGAGTTTGACAACATCCTGCTCCTCTGCGGCCATTATGAAGGGGTAGATGAGCGGGTATTGCAGGAGATTGTGGACGAGGAGATTTCCGCCGGAGATTTTGTGCTCACCGGAGGCGAGTTGCCAGCCCTCATGGTAGCCGATTGCATTCTGCGGATGCTGCCTGGCGTTCTTTCCGATGAGGAATGCTTCACCGAGGAAAGCCACTACAATGGCTTGCTGGAATATCCCCAGTATTCCCGCCCAGCGGTATGGCACGGCCGCGCAGTGCCTGACGTGCTTTTAACAGGGCACCATGCCAATATCGCTCAGTGGCGGCGGGAGCGGTCTTTGGAGCGCACGCTGCAAAAGCGCCCTGACATGCTAAAAACAGCACCTTTGGATAAAAAAGATAGGTCCTATCTTAACAAAATCCAGGGAAATGGGGAGAAATAGAAGATGCAAACCAGCACACGTTTTTGATGGTTTTGCATAGAATATCTATAAAAGAAAGCAAAATGGGCTTTGCTGGGCGTGCGGGGCCGGGGGAAAAGGTATGAATTTTGCTTCTTTGGGAAAACTAACAAAGCAGATAAGCGCTTGAACCACATGTACAGGCACTTTTAGCAAATAGTACCTAGGGATTTTGGATGTTTGCACAGCTTTTCCACGAGGAAAGTGTGTAATGTGCCAGTTTTGTTGAAAGAAATATAGTGAGAATAAACAAATGGAGGGCTGAAAATTCGCCCTCATCTGGAAAACAAGCAGAATTTCCCGGAAAAATGAGCGAAAAGCGTTTTTTTGTCGTTGACGCAGAATTTACATATTGTTATAATTAAAACTGCGTTTAACGAAACTAAATTTTCATACATTGGGAGAGTAAAGATATGTTTGTGAAAGATGTTACGGTTCAAAATCAAGTCGGTCTTCACGCACGTCCTGCCACCTTCTTCATCCAGAAAGCTAATGAGTTCAAATCCTCAATCTGGGTGGAGAAAGAAGAGCGCAGAGTCAATGCAAAAAGCTTGCTGGGTGTTCTTTCCCTGGGTATCGTAGGGGGCACCACCATCCGCATCATTGCGGACGGCGCTGACGAGGAGCAGGCTGTAGATGGCCTGGTAAAACTGGTAGAGTCTGGTTTTGCTGAGTAATTGAAAGAAAACTGGTCTGAAATGATGGTGTGGCGCGTTGTGTGAAAACAGCGCGCTTTTCTTTTTGCAGGAGGTGATGAAGTGCAGGAGGAAATTCTGAGCCGCATTAAAAAGAAGGTGAGCGGTCTGCCCCTCTCACCGGGCGTATACATGATGAAGGACAAACAAGGACATATTATCTATGTGGGAAAGGCGAAGGCGCTGAAAAACCGGGTATCCAGTTATTTTCGAGCCATTGACAACCATCCTCCGAAAGTATATCAGATGGTCCAGCACGTCTATGATTTCGATTATATTGTGGTAGGAAGCGAATATGAAGCTTTGGTGCTGGAGTGCAGCCTGATTAAGCAGCATAATCCCAAGTACAACATTCTGCTCAAGGACGACAAGGGCTATCATTATATTAAGGTGGAAAAGAAGCCCTGGGGCAGGATCAGTGAGGTCAAACGGCATCCGGATGACGGCAATGAGTATATTGGCCCCTATCTCAGCGGCTTTGTGGTCAAACAGATGGTGGATGAGACCAACAAAGCTTTTAAGCTTCCTACCTGTAGCCGCCGGTTTCCCCAGGAGATTGGAAAGGGACGTCCCTGTCTCAACAGCCATATCAACCTATGTATTGCCCCCTGCACTGGACGGATCAAGCTGGAAGAATATAACGAAATCCTTGCACAGGCGGTAGACTTTATCAAAGGCGGCAGTGAAAAGTCCATCAAGAATCTGCGGACGATGATGGAAGAGGCGGCGGAAGCGCTGGATTTTGAGAAGGCAGCCCGCCTGCGGGATCGGATCCGAGCCATTGAAAAGATATCCGAGCATCAAAAAGTGGTCTTTTCCAAAGTCAGTGAGCAGGATGTTGTGGCCCTTGCCCAGAATGGCCGGCTGGTCTGCGCAGTGGTGCTGATTTTTCGTGGTTCCAAGCTGGTAGACAAGAAAGACTATCTGCTAGGCGAGGTGGAGAGTATGGAAAGCGCGCGCAGCGAGTTTCTCATGCGATTTTATGAACGCCATGAAATCCCTCCTCAAATTGGATTGGATGAGGCCTGCGATGACCAGGAACTCTTTGAAGCATACCTGTCGGAAAAGGCAGGCAGAAAGGTACACATCCATGTGCCTCAGCGGGGAGAACAGCATGATCTGGTGATGATGGCCAGGGAAAACGCTTCCCAGCGCCTGTCCCATGAGACGGCCCGTACTGGACGGGAGATCGCGGCCCTGGATGAACTGGCCCGGCTGTTGGGAATGCCCCATGCCCCTCACTATATTGAGGCCTATGATATTTCTAACATCGGGGAATCTACCATTGTAGGCGGCATGGTTGTTTTTGAGGATGCAAGGCCTCTGAAGCAAGCGTATAAGAAATTTGCCATCAAGGGGCAGACAGGACCGGATGACTACGCAGCTATGACCGAGATGATTGTCCGCCGCCTCAAACGATATCAGGAGGGGGATCCTCATTTTGCTCCGCTGCCCGACCTCATTTTGCTGGATGGCGGCAAGGGGCATGTGAGTACCATCCTTCCAGTGGTCCGGGCCATGGGGTTTGATATTCCAGTCTACGGAATGGTCAAGGATGACCGGCACCGTACCCGCGCTATTGCGGCCAATGGAGGGGAAATCTCCATTAATTCCAACCGGTCTGCCTTTGCATTGGTCACCTCTATTCAGGATGAGGTCCATCGCTATAGTATCCGTTACAGCCGCCAGAAACATCAAAGCGGCAGCTTTCAGCTTCTGCTCACAAAAGCGGAAGGCATTGGGAAAACAAGGGCGGTGGCCTTGATAAAACACTTTAAAACCATGAAGGCGATTCGGGCGGCCAGTGTGGAAGAACTCTGCCAGGTCGAGGGTATGACCAAAACAGCGGCAGAAAGTCTGTACGAATTTTTAAAGGAAAACTAACCTTTCCCGGTGAAGAACTTGACAATTGACGGACACTGTTTAATAATGTATAGTAATGACGAAGTATCCGTTTCTAGGAAGATTTCCCGGGAAATACGCTGTATCACCTGAAAATCCAGAAGCTGGACGCGAACTTTAGCGGATGGAATGATTCTTCGCTATGATGTGCTTCGGTATCTGCCGCTGCACAGAGGGCAGATAGGAGAAGTAAAATATGAGAGTAATTACAGGTTCGGCTAGGGGACGAAAGCTTGTTACCTTGGATGGGAGAGATGTCCGGCCGACAACGGATATGGTGAAGGAGGCTATGTTTAGCATTCTTCACTTTGA
>NZ_CBDTOK010000056.1:0-9662 GCF_965361945.1 Zongyangia sp.
GGTAACCATTATGGTTAGCCCTGCCATGGTTTCCCATGAAAGCCAGCTTGCCAGCGTCAGTGATGTATTCAACGGCATTTTAGTTCGTGGAGATGCCACCGGAGATGTCGTCTTCTATGGAAAAGGTGCAGGAAAACTGCCTACGGCGTCGGCAGTAGTTGCCGATGTTATCGACTGCGTGAAAAACTGGGGAGTCTATAAATCACCATTCTGGGTAGATGAAGCGGATGATGGTGTCCTCGATTACCTGCAGACCGAAATTGCTTTTTACTTACGTATAAAGTGTGATGATAAGGCGAAAGCTTTGCAGAAGGTACAGGAATTGTTCGGCGAAGTTGAGGAGCTGAAGGTGGCTTCCTTAGAGGGAGAAATCGGAGTCGTCACCGGCATTATTAAGGAAGCCAAAGCTGAAGAAGGAATCAAGGCTCTGAAAGCGTCTGGCTTCGATGTCCTTGGAAGGATTCGTGTTCTTGATTATTAATGTCCAAGAGAGGTCAGACAACTTAAAAAGAACTTGATAGAGCAGGTGAACTTGATTGATCAAAATCAGAATTCCAGCTACCAGTGCAAATATTGGCTCGGGCTTCGATAGCCTGGGACTGGCGCTGAATCTGTACAATTATATTTATATGGAGCAGATCGACGGGATAGAGATCGAATCGAAAGATCACACCGTCATCCCCACAGGAGAAAATAACCTAGTTTATAAAACTGCCAAGCATTTATTCGAAATTTGCGGAAAACCCTTTACTGGGTTGCACATTGAGCAGGAAAACAACATACCAATGACAAGAGGGTTGGGTAGTAGTTCCGCTTGCATCGTAGGTGGTTTGTTTGGTGCAAATGAGCTCATGGGAAACCCGCTGAGTCAGGATGAGCTTGTGAATTTTGCCGCCGTTATGGAAGGACATCCGGATAATTCCACACCAGCAATTTTGGGTGGGCTTGTCACGGCGGTTATTGATGAGGGTAAAGTTTACTGCGTAAAACAGGAGATTACTGAGAAACTTCGTTTCTTCGCATTTATTCCTGACTTTGAGATGAGTACAGAGATGGCGAGAGCCGCTCTTCCTCAGACCATTGCTCACAAAGATGGGGTTTTTAACCTTTCTCGAGCTGCGCTTATGTCGGTGTCTCTTTACAGTGGAAAATTTCAGAATTTACGGATTGCAGCACAGGACCGGCTCCATCAGCCTTATCGTTTAGGGCTAATTAAAGACGGCGATAAGGTGTTCCAGCTCGCCTATGACCTGGGAGCATATGCAGCCTACATTAGCGGCGCAGGATCCACCTTAATGGCTATTGTTGATGAAAAAATGGCTGAATCCTTTGAAGCGGAAGCGCGAAAAGGGCTGGATCATCTAGGCCATCAGAGTTGGGAAATAAAAAAGATGATGATAGATAATCTAGGTACACAGATATTAGCTAATATTTGACGGAGGGAAAGCAATGAGTCTGATTGTACAAAAGTTTGGCGGCAGTTCTGTAGCCAATGCCGAGAGGGTATTCAATGTCGCCAGAATTGTCACCGATACATATCAGAAAGGGAACAATGTCATCGTAGTCGTTTCTGCGCAGGGCGATACGACTGATGATCTCATCGAAAAAGCGGCAGAAATCAATGAGAATGCCTCAAAACGAGAGATGGATATGCTTCTTGCCTGTGGCGAGCAGATGTCAGTTTCGTTGCTTGCTATGGCTATCGAAAAGATTGGTTGTCCGGTGGTCTCTTTAACAGGATGGCAGGCAGGATTTCTCACGGATTCTACCCATGGTACCGCAAGAATCCGCCGAATCAATAAAGAGCGGATCGAAAATGAGTTTGCAAAAAAGAACATTGTGGTAGTGGCAGGCTTCCAGGGGATTAATCGATACGATGATATTACCACCCTAGGACGTGGTGGATCTGATACTAGTGCCGTAGCATTAGCCGCAGTTCTGAATGCGGATTTGTGCCAAATCTATACCGATGTGGAGGGTGTGTATACAGCTGATCCACGAATTGTGAAAAATGCTCAGAAATTAGAAGAAATTTCCTTTGACGAAATGTTGGAGCTTGCGTCTTTAGGCGCTCAGGTACTCCATAACCGTTCCGTTGAAATGGCTAAAAAATATAATGTAAACCTTGAGGTGCGGTCTAGCCTTGTGAAAAGACCGGGTACGATTGTAAAGGAGGTTGTCAGCATGGAAAAGATGTTGATTAGAGGTGTAGCGAGGGATAATGATGTGGCGCGTATTTCGGTGGTAGGACTTCCGGATAAGCCGGGTATTGCATTTAAGCTATTTTCCTTGCTGGCGGCAAAAAAGATTAATGTGGATATTATCCTTCAGTCTATTGGACGCCATGGGACCAAAGACATCAGTTTTACAGTCTCCCGTTCCCATAAACAGGCAGCATTGGATGCGCTTCACGAGCATATGAAGAGCATCGGAGCCGAGGACATTGTCTGTGAAGAAAATATTTCTAAGATTTCTTTGGTGGGTGCTGGAATGCAATCCAATCCTGGAGTTGCCTCTAAAATGTTTGAAGCGCTAGGCGAGGCCAATATCAACATTCAGATGATCTCAACTAGTGAAATTAAAATTTCTATCTTGATTGATATCAATGATTCTGAGAAAGCTCTCAACGTAATTCATGATGCGTTTATCCATGACTAAAGAAAAATTTTGAGAAAAGCCGCGCAAACAATGCGCGGCTTTTTCATTCACTTTTTGAGGAGGATGTCAAAAACGAACAAGAGCTTTTTCGTCACTTTATATAAAAACTTAACGGGTTTGAATTAATTATCTAAACATGATTGCATTACTTTTTTTGAGGATATATAATATAGTCATTACATATTTTCATTGGCGGTGAGGTTTTATGGCACTGGCAGGACTTGATGTTGGGACAAGTGGTTGCAAATTTACCATTATGGATGAGCAGGGGCAAATTCTTGGAACTGCCTATCATTCCTATGAAGCGATCCGTGAAGGCGGATGTCATGAACTGGATGGAAATGAAATTTGGGAAGCGGTCCAGGATGTGATTCGTCGTTCGACGGCCCAGTGTCCTGATGTTACAGTAGAGGCTTTTGCTGTAACCACATTAGGCGAGAGTGCTTTTCCCTTGGATGAAAATGACCAGATTATTGGGAAAGGCACCCTGTGTACAGATACGCGCGGTATAAGAGAATGCGGTGAGATCACAGAAAAGCTGGGCGGACCTGAGCGTGTTGTTGAAGTTACCGGTATGGTCCCGCGATGCATTTTTACCATCAATAAAGTAATGTGGCTAAAAAACCATACGGATATCTATAGTAGAACGAAAAAAATTTTGTTGACGGAAGATCTTCTCATTTATTTTTTAACGGGAAAACGGCTGCTTAGTTATTCCTCTGCGGCACGGACCATGGCGCTTGATGTTAGTACCTATCAGTGGTCAGATGAGGTGTTTGACGCTGCTGGAATAGATAAACACTTGTTTTCTCCTGTAGCGCCTGGAGGAACGATTGCGGGTACAGTGAAGACCTCCCTTGCCCACGCATTAGGCCTTTCGCCGGAGACGAAAGTGTGTACTGGAGGCATGGATCAGACCTGCTGTGCCATTGGCTCTGGGATATTTGAGGGCGGAGTTTGTCTGGATGTGACAGGAACATGTCAATGCAATATTGTCTTTTCACCCCAGCCCATTTCCACTCAACTGATGCTGGATAATTACCTAAGCCTTTTGCCTGGATCTCTTCCCTGGGGACACTACATATTTGATGCAGCGTCTGTAGGCGGTCTGCTCTTGCAGTGGTACCGGGACCAATTAGGGAAATATGAAAAAGAAATTGTGGCGGAACAGCAAAAAGACTTTTTTCAGTATATGGATGAAAAGGTACGCCAGGGACCATCTGGGCTCGTTATCCTTCCAGATTTTGCTGGATATAATCAGTTGGGTAGAGTCCAACGGCAGGGACTATTTCTGGGTGTCACTTTAGAAACTACATCTGCCGATATTTATAAAGGTTTGATGGAAAGCCTTGCATTCCGACAGAGGATGCTTTTTGATTTGCTGGAAGAACAGGGGATCCCTATCCATTCCGTGCTTGCTACAGGTGGGGGCTCGAAAAGTCCGGTTTGGTTGCAGCTGAAAGCAGATATCACCGACCGTGAATATACAGCTCTCCAAAATAGTGAGGCGGGAACCATCGGCTGCATATTGCTTAGTGGCGTCGCACTTGGTAAATATAAAGACTTAAAAGATGCGGCGAAAAATTATGTAAAGGCCGGAAAAACATATCGGCCCAACATGCAGCGTCATCAGGAATACGAAAAATTCTATCAGAGGTTCCGCAGGCTTGGCTCTATTGTGGACGATCTGCTGTGGGACGAAATTGCGAAATAAGAGGAGGTCACCCTTATGGCTTTAGCAGGACTCGATATTGGTACCAGTGGATGCAAATTTACCATTCTGGATGAACAAAGCAATGTGTTGGGAAAGGATTATTGCCCCTATGAAGCAAAACGGGAGGGCGGTCATCACGAATTGGATTGTGAAGAGGTCTGGAATTCCGTTAAACGTGTGATAAAAAATGCAACGGCCCAGTGTCCAGAGGAAAAAGTAGAAGCATTTGCAGTTACTACTTTGGGTGAAACAGTGGCACTTTTGGATAAGGATGATCATATCATTGGCGGAGGGATAATTTACACTGACAGCCGGGGCCAGGAAGAATGTCTGGAATTGGTTCGCCTAATGGGTGGAGAGAAGAGAATGACAGAGATCACCGGTACGGTACCCCGCTCCATGTATACTCTGTGTAAGCTGATGTGGATGAAAAAACACAGTGACATAGTCGATAGGGCGGATAAAATTTTGCTTATGGAGGACTTTGCCACCTATCTGTTTACTGGTGAAAGAAAAGTTGCATATTCTTCCGCTATGCGGACTTTGGGCCTCGATGTCAACACCATGACATGGTCTCATGAGGTTATGGATGCGGCAGGGATAGATTACCGGAAGTTTTCGACGCCAGTTCCAGCTGGTACGATTGTCGGTACTGTAAAACCAGCCTTAGCACAGGAATTGGGACTTTCTCCAGACACGGTTGTTTGTACCGGGGGTCATGACCAGGCCTGTTGTGCGCTGGGAGCTGGAGTTGTTGAAGACTATGTGTGCATGGAGGGCACAGGTACAACCCAAAACAATACTTTTTATTCTAGGGATTTGCTCCCCATGGATTTTATGATCCAGCATTATTTTAGTTTTGTGCCCCACGCTTTACCTGATGCCCACCTTTATTTTTGGGGTATTGGTGCTGGTGGTGTGCTTTTACAGTGGTTCCGTGATAACCTAGGCCGCATGGAAAAACAAATTGCCAAAGAGCAAGGAAAAGATGTTTACCAGATGTTGGATGCTATGGCATCACCAGAGCCTACAGGTTTACTCATTACACCATTTTTTGCAGATACAGGGGCTATGGAGGGACCAGGGCAGAAAGCATCTTTTTGGGGATTGTCATTGGAGACTAAGCCGATTGATATCTATAAAGGATTAATGGAAGGCCTTGCTTTTGAGATCCGCCATTTTTACGATATTCTGGAAAGTGGAGGAATTGAAATCCGCCATGTTCATGCATCGGGCGGCGGAGCCAAAAGCCCTGTATGGCTGCAGATCAAGGCAGATGTGACAGGGCGTAAGTTTCAGGCATTGAAAAATAGCGAAACCGGAACTGTGGCATGTGTCATGCTTGCTAGTGTGGCTCTTGGCAAACACAAGGATCTGAAAGATGCGGCAAAAACTTATGTTAAACTTAGCCGCACCTATGAACCCGATCCGAAGCGACATGCGATCTACAATGAACTGTATGAAAAGTATAAAAGGATCAGCGGTGCTGTAGATTGGATCATGAAATAAAGGGGGAAAATAAAATGGCAATTGCAGGACTTGACATCGGCACTAGCGGCTGCAAGTTTACGATTATGGATGATAGTGGAGAAGTCTGCGGTACCGATTACTGCGCTTATGAAGCCAAAAGGGAAGGCGGATATCACGAGTTAGATGGAAATGACATTTGGAATGCAGTCAAACAGGTGATAAAAAACGCGGCTGCTCAATGCCCTGATCAGAAGATTGAAGCCTTTGGTGTAGATTCCCTAGGAGAAATGGCAATTCCGATGGATCGCGATGACAATATCATCGGACGCGGAATTATCTACACTGATTGCCGTGGGGAAGAAGAGATGAAAGAGCTCACAGAAAAAATGGGTGGAGAAGCTAGAATCATGGAGATTACTGGTGTTGCACCTGCAACCTTTTTTTCTGTATGCAAATTAATGTGGCTCAAACGACATACCGATATATATGATCGTGCGGATAAATTACCTCTCATTGAGGATTTTATCATTTATCAGTTAACAGGCCGGAGGATGATCAGCTATTCCTTGGCTGCGCGTACCATGGCGCTTGATATTCGTAGTCTAACTTGGTCCAGAGAGATCTGCGACGCTGCTGGAATTGATCCAGCAAAGTTTTCCACTCCAGTGCCCTCTGGAACAATTGTTGGACCTGTGAAGGAAGAGCTTGCTAATGAGTTGGGGCTCTCCCTGGACACTAGGGTGTGCACAGGTGGGCATGATCAGGCTTGTTGTGCTGTAGGGTCAGGTGTGCTCCGTCCAGGAATTTGTTGTGATGTTACGGGAACTATTCATGTTTCCACCATGTTTGTAGAGAAATTCCAGCCAGATGAGTTTTTGCTAAAAAACACCATCCCCACTGTACCCCATGCTGTCAAGGGGGCTTATTATTCCTATACAGAAACGGCAACTGGTGGTGTGCTGCTCCAATGGTTCCGGGATACGATTGCAAGGTATGAATATGAACTGGCAAAGAAAGAAGGAAAGGATATTTATTATGAGTTGGACAAGCAAGTAAAAGATGCTCCCAGTGGACTTCTAATTACCCCGCATTTTGCTGGAACAGGAACGCCGGATCACAATCCCCATGCAAGAGCTGCTATGCTCAATGTCTCATTGGAAACAAAGCCGATTGATATCTATAAAGGATTGATGGAAGGACTGGCCTACGAAATGCGTACCTTCTATGATCTTTTGGAGGGAGAAGGAATTCGTATCGATGAATTTAGGGCAGGAGGCGGCGGAGCCAAAAGTCCTGTATGGTTACAGATCAAAGCGGATGTGACAGGAAAATCCTTTACTGCGCTAAAAAATGCGGAGGCTGGAACTATCGGCTGCATCATGTTGACCGGTGTGGCATTGGGAAAATATAAAGATTTGCAGGAAGCTGCAGACCATCTTATCCGTTTAGGTAAGACTTATGTGCCGAATCCTGAAAAGTCAAAAATCTATGATCAATATTATGAAAAATATAAAAAAATGTACAGCAGTTATTTGAAAATAATGAAATAAGTACAGACATGTTTGTTTAAATTGCTAAAGTTTGAATTAAGATGTTTGTATATAAATTATATCAAAACTTTATAAAATAATATTGCACTTATTAAGTGAAAAAAGTATAATGAACTTAGTCTTTGTTGGCGATGTGAAATGATTTGTGCCGATAGGACTGGCAAAAAATCTAAAGATAAGGAGTAATGAAAATGTTAGTGAATTTTGCAGACATATTGAAAGACGCCGAAAAAGGCAACTATGCTGTCGGTGGCTTCAATACTCCGACCCTGGAAACCTTAAAAGCAGTTATTGATGCCGCGCAAGAAATGAATTCTCCGGTTATGATTAACCATGCAGAGGGAGATCAGGGAGTAGTTGATATTGACGTTATTGGCCCATTGATGATTGAGTATGCCAAAAAAGCGACCGTTCCTGTAGCTGTACATATCGATCACGGCCTGACAGATGATTTTGTACTTCGTGCCATTAGGGCTGGCTTTACTTCGATTATGTATGATATGTCTGCTTATGATTTTGAAACTAACGTTGAAAAGACTTCGAAATTTGTAAAGATTGCGCATAGCATCGGTGTTTCAGTTGAAGCTATGATCAATGAAATGCCAGCCAATATGCCCGGTAAAGGTATGACCATTGGTTGGAATACTGCGAGAACAGACGACATCCCGTTAAGTGAGTTCTTCACTAGACCTAATGAAGCGGGAGAATTCTGCGAAAGGACTGGTGTTGATGCACTGACCGTTTCCTTTGGAACTGTTCACGGAAAGTATGTAGCAAAGCCCAACCTGGATATCGAGAGACTTAAAGCGATTAAAGAGAAAACTCCCCATACCTCCCTTGTCATGCATGGTGGTTCTGGTGTTGATGCTGCACAGGTTAGAGATGCTATTAATCATGGTGTGAGAAAGATCAATTATTACACCGCAATGACTACAGCGCCTGCTCCTGAAATTCTAAAGACGATTGAAGGCAGCAAAGATCCTATTTATTTTGAGAATATTGCCCAGATGGGTTATGAAATTATGAAAGAGAAATGCATGGCAGCAATTAAGGTTTTCTTAAACAAAGACTAATTGGATTTCTCAACTTGGGAATCGTTCTCAACAGATTAAATACAAATGGACGATACTGGATCTGAATACTTATGACAAGGAGAGATAGAAATGTTAGTAAATTTGGCTGAGCTCTTTAAAGATGCCAAAAAGGGAAATTATGCCGTTGGCGCTTTTAATACACCGACATTTGAGGCCGTTCGTGCTGTTATAGCGGCAGCGGAAGAAATGAATTGTCCCGTTATTTTGGATCATGCAGAAGGACATGAGTGGTTTACAAAAATTGAAGATATTGGTCCTGTAATGCTCGATTATGCTCGCAAAGCGAAGGTCCCGGTTTGCTGTCATCTGGATCATGGTGTTTCGCCCTCTATGTTGTGGAGAGCTGTTCGTGTTGGGTTCCCCTCAGTAATGTATGATTGCTCTGCAATGCCTTATGAGGAGAATATTGCCAATGTAAAAGAATTTGTCACCTTTGCTCATAAGATGGGGATGACAGTCGAAGCAGAGTTGGGTAAGATGCCCAATAAAGAAGCTGGTACTTTAGATGCTGATGGTAATGTTGTAGATTACAAACCGGAAGATCTATATACTGATCCTTCTGAAGCTGCCCGCTTCTGTGAGGAGACACAGTGTGACGCTTTGGCGATTTCTTTTGGCACGGTTCATGGCTTTTATCGGACAAAACCGAAGTTGGACACCAATGTTGTTGCAAAGGTCCAAGAGGTTATTCCTGAGAATGTTGGTCTTGTCATGCATGGTGGCTCCGGCGTTAGCCCCGAAGGCTTCCAATCGGCTATTAGTAACGGAATTAGAAAGATCAATTATTATACTTATATGGCAACAGCACCGTCTCCTCATATTGCTGACTATATTAAAAATGCAGATGATTTGGTCGGCTTCCAGATCATTTCCAATCTTGGTCTTAAATATATGCAAGAAAATGCCATGGAAGCAATGAAAGTATTCATGAATAGATAAAAACAATAAAAAGCCCGGCGGAAAATTTCCGCCGGGCTTTTTATTGTTTTTATCTGGATAAACGAACCTATTACAGTACCCTAAACCGTAAAAGAGCAAGTTCTTATATTGGATTTCCCTTTTTATTTCATCAAAATTTAATGATAAAGTAGACATGCACAAATATCATGGCAAAAGTTTGGGGATATCTCAGGGATTGACATTGTCACAGCTATCCGATATTATTAGGTAAAACCA
>NZ_CBDTOK010000057.1:0-9244 GCF_965361945.1 Zongyangia sp.
GAAAGGAGCTCGTCTGCGTTCTTAGCGTTCATGGAACCGCCGTACTGGATGGTGGTAGCCTGAGCGGTAGCGTCGTCATAGAGCTTGGCAATGACGCCGCGGATAGCGCCGCAAACCTCTTCTGCCTGGTCGGCGGTAGCGGTTTTGCCGGTGCCGATGGCCCAAACAGGCTCATAAGCGATGATGATGTCCTTCATTTCCTCTTTGGAAACGCCGCCCAGAGCGATCTTGGTCTGCATGGAGCAGATCTCCTCGGTGATGCCCTGCTCTCTCTGATCCAGGAGCTCGCCGACGCAGAGGATAACCTTCAGGCCAGCGTCCAGAGCAGCCCGGACTCTCTGGTTGACGGTGACATCGGTCTCGCCGAAGTACTGTCTTCTCTCAGAGTGGCCGATGATGACGTATTCAACGCCAACCTCTTTGAGCATGTCGGCGGAAACCTCTGCGGTGAATGCGCCGGATTTTGCCCAGTGGCAGTTCTCAGCGCCTACCTTGATGTTGGTGCCTTTGGTTGCGGCAATGGCGGTCTCCAGGTTGGTGTAGGGGACGCAGATGATAACGTCGCAGTCCGCATCTTTGACCAGGGGGATCATCTCTTCGATGAGAGCTTTGGCCTCGGGACGGGTTTTATTCATTTTCCAGTTGCCGGCGATAACGGCTTTACGTGTTGCCTTATTCATCAGTAATACGCTCCTTTTGGATATGTTATGTTTCGAAAAGGCACGGGGGACCGTGCCTTTTCCTCTCATTTGTTCTTATTTATCGTTGAGGCAGTCGATGCCGGGGAGAACCTTGCCCTCCATAAACTCCAGGGAAGCGCCGCCGCCGGTGGAGATATGGCTCATCTTGTCGGCAAAGCCCAGCTTGGTCACAGCCGCGACAGAGTCGCCGCCGCCAATGATGGAAACAGCGCCGCTGTCAGCCACTGCCTTGGCTACCGCCAGGGTGCCTTTTGCGAATTTCTCAAACTCAAATACGCCCATAGGCCCGTTCCAGATGACGGTGCCGGCGCCTTTCACAGCGTCGCAGAACAGCTCGATGGATTTGGGGCCGATGTCCATGCCCATCCAGCCGTCAGGGATGTCGTCGGAATTGACGATCTGCTCGTTGCAGTTCTCGTCGAATTTATCGCCAGCGTTGTTGTCGATGGGCAGCAGGAGCTTGACACCCTTCTTCTCCGCGTCGGCCAGAATCTGGCGGGCCAGATCCAGCTTGTCATCCTCGCAGATGGAATTGCCGATGGAATGACCCTGTGCCTTCATGAAGGTGTAGGCCATACCGCCGCCGATGACAAGGGTGTCGACCTTATCCAGCAGGTTGGTGATAACGCCGATCTTATCGGAAACTTTCGCGCCGCCCAGGATGGCCACAAAGGGACGTTTGGGGTTGGCCAGAGCGCCGCCGATGAAGTTGATTTCTTTCTGCATCAGATAGCCGCAAACAGCAGGCAGGTAAGCTGCCACGCCGGCGGTGGAAGCATGGGCTCTATGGCAGGCGCCGAAAGCGTCATTGACATAGATCTCTGCCATGGAAGCCAGCTCTTTGGCAAATGCGGGATCGTTCTTGGTCTCCTCTGCATGGTAACGAACGTTCTCCAGCAGCATGACCTCGCCGTCTTTCAGCTCGGAAGCCAGTTTCTTGGCGTCAGGACCGATGACGTCCTTGGCCATCTTTACTTCCTGGCCCAGCAGCTCGCTGAGTCTCTTGGCCACAGGTGCCAGAGAGAATTCCGGCTTGAACTCGCCCTTGGGACGGCCCAGATGAGAGCAGAGGATCAGCCGTGCTTTGTGATCAACCAAATACTTGATGGTAGGCAGAGCTGCCACAATTCTTTTGTCGTTGGTGATGACGCCGTCCTTGAGGGGAACGTTGAAATCACAACGGGCCAGTACTTTCTTACCGGCTACATCGATATCTTCGATGGACTTTTTGTTGAGAGAGGTCATGATTGCCACCCTTTCCTGATAATGATAATTCCTGCAAGCGGGATTTCCCCGCTGACCTGTCAGTTACGTTTTCCCAGCCGGAAGCCGGAAAAACATGGATTGTCTCATTTCTCACAATCCATAACATATTTTATCCTAAACCTGTCCATATTTCAAGTATTTTCCGGCAGATTTCCCCGGCTTTTCCCGGGTTTTTCCCATCCCTCCCCGGTTATTTCTAAAGCCTCATCCCCCTCTGGGAAGGAAGCGTTCTCCCAGGAAAACCGGGTCAGCTCCCCTTGGGTCTTCAGCGCCTCAAAGTCCCACTGCCGCAGCACCTCGTAGACGGCAATGGCCACCGTGTTGGAGAGGTTGAGGCTCCTGGCCCCCGGGATCATGGGCAGCCGGACGCACCGGTCGGGATGCTGGAACAAAAGCTCCTCCGGCAGCCCCGCGTCCTCCCGGCCGAAGACAATATAGGCGTCCTCCGGATAGGCTATATCGCTGTACCGGTTTTGCCCCTTGGTGGTGAAGTAGTAAAACTGTCCCTGGTTCTTTTTGAAAAAGTCCTCCAGGCTGTCGTAATAGGTGATATCCAGTAGATGCCAGTAATCCAGCCCCGCCCGTTTGAGCTTCTTGTCGTCGATCTGAAAGCCCATCGGCCCCACCAGATGGAGCCTGGCCCCAGTGGCGGCGCAGGTCCGGGCGATGTTGCCTGTATTCTGGGGGATCTGGGGCTCCACCAGTACAATATTCAGCTTCTTTTCTCTATCCATTTGTTATATCCCTTGCTTTTATTACTATTTGTATTAAATGTGGCAGGCCAGCACCCTGCATTTCCCCCGGATTTCACAGTCTCCCAGCCCTGCCGGCAGGAAGAAGCTTTCTCCCTTGCGGATCGCCATCTCCCCCTGGGGATAGACCAGGGTGCCCTCCCCTGTGAGGACGGTGAGGGAGAGGAAGGATTCCTCATTCACCGGCAGGGGCGCGGCGGTCTCCGCCTCGTAGAGCAGGGCGGTAAAATAGGGGCAGCTGGCCAGCAGGGTCCGGGCATAGCCGTCCAAGGATTCCCGCTCCCCCTGGGGGCGGGGCGGCCGGGTCTCCCGGGTCAGGCGGGTCACGTCCAGGGCCTTCTGGATATGCAGCTGCCGGGGCTTGCCGTCGGGGCCCACCCGGCCGAAGTCATAGACCCGGTAGGTGGAATTGGAGCTTTGCTGCACCTCGGCGATGAGGATGCCGGGGCCGATGGCGTGCAGGGTGCCGGCGTCGATAAAGAAGGTGTCCCCGGGATGGACCTCCACCTTCCGCAGCACGTCGGTGAGGGTGTTTTCTTGGATCCGGCGGGCAAATTCCTCCCTGGTCATATCCTTGGCAAAGCCGTAGTAGAGATAGGCCCCCGGTTCACATGCCAGCACCAGCCACATCTCGGTTTTCCCCGGCTCCCCCTCCACCCGGCGGGCATAGGCGTCGTCCGGATGGACCTGGACCGACAGGCTCTGTTTGGCGTCGATGAGTTTGATCAGCACCGGAAATTCCGGCAGCTCCTCTCCCCGCTTCCCCAGGCACTGTCGACCCAGGGCGTCGATGGCCTGGGGCAGGGTCATCCCCGCCTGGGGGCCGTTTTCCACCAGGCTGGGGCCGTCCTTGTGGCAGGACACCTCCCAGCTTTCCGCCACGATGGGGAGATCGCTTTCCTTTCCGTATTGGGTTTTGAGCCTTGTCCCGCCCCAGAGATAGTCTTTGAGAGCCGGGCGCAGTTTCATGGGAACCATAGGCCGCTTCCTTCCTTTTTTCAGTGATGTCCTTTCATTCTGGGCATTTTCCTTCCATCTTATTAAACAACAGATAGGCCCCTAAAATCAAGCCTATCCGCCCCTTGGCGGGAAAAAGCCCAGGCAGCGGCTGGATTTCCCGGGAAAGGGGCGCTTTCTCCCCCCGGCTTTCGTCAAAAGTGCAAAAAAGGCCGGGAGGGGGACTGTCAAATTTTGTTTGTTTAATTGACCAAATTTTTGACGAATTTTATAGTAAAGCTGACGGGAATGATGTATAATAAACAGATGAGCTTTCCGGAATTGGGGAAAGAAATCCGCCGCGCGACGGCTGCGGCATCACAGGTAGGAAGGGAAATTGCTTTGATTAGAGAAGATTTGAGAAATATTGCCATCATCGCCCACGTCGACCACGGCAAGACCACCCTGGTGGACCAGATGCTCAAACAGTCGGGAGCATTCCGGAAAAATCAGGTGGTGGCCGAACGGGTCATGGATAACGGCGACCTGGAACGGGAGCGGGGCATCACCATCCTGGCCAAAAACACCTCTGTCTACTATAAAGATATTAAGATCAACATCATCGACACCCCGGGACACGCCGACTTCGGCGGCGAGGTGGAGCGGGTCCTCAAGATGGTCAACGGCGTCCTGCTGCTGGTGGACGCGGCGGAGGGCCCCATGCCCCAGACCCGCTTTGTCCTGCAGCGGGCTCTGGCCCTGGGCCATAAGGTCATCATTGTGGTCAACAAGATCGACCGGCCCGACGCCCGCACCGACGAGATCGAAAACGAGGTGCTGGAGCTGCTCCTGGACCTGGACGCGGCGGAGGAGCAGCTGGAAAGCCCCATCATCTACTGCTCCGGCCGGGACGGCACCGCCACCAAGGACATCCACGGCACCGGCACCGACCTTGTCCCCCTGTTTGAGGAGATCATCAACTACATCCCAGCGCCGGAGGGGGACGAAAACGGCCCCATGCAGATGCTGGTTTCCTCCATCGACTACAACGACTATGTAGGCCGGATCGCCATCGGCCGGGTGGAGCGGGGCGTCATCCGTCAGAACCAGGACATTTCCGTCTGCAACTTCCACGACGAGGAAACCGCCTATAAAGGGAAGATCGCCAACCTCTATGAAATCGAGGCCCTCAGCCGGGTTCCCTGCGAAGAGGCCAAGGTGGGGGATATTGTCTGCGTCTCCGGCATTGAGGGGATCACCATCGGCGACACCATCTGCCAGGCGGATACCCCTGAAGCCATCGAATTTGTCAAGATCTCCGAGCCCACCCTGGAGATGACCTTCTCGGTCAACGACAGCCCCTTTGCCGGCCGGGAGGGAAAATTTGTCACCTCCCGCCAGCTTCACGACCGGCTCTTCCGGGAACTGCTCCGGGATGTGTCCCTGCGGGTTTACCCCACCGACACCACCGACAGCTTTCGGGTCTGCGGCAGAGGCGAGATGCATCTTTCCATCCTCATCGAGACCATGCGCCGGGAGGGCTTTGAGTTCCAGGTGGGCTGCCCCAAGGTCATGACCAAAAAGAAAAACGGCGTCCTCATGGAGCCTATGGAGCGTCTGGTCACCGACGTCCCTGAGGAATGCGTCGGCTCTGTCATGGAAAAGATGGGCCAGCGCAAGGGCGAACTGCTCCATATGATGCCCCAGGGCAGCCGGATGAAGATGGAATTTCTCATCCCCTCCCGGGGACTCTTCGGCTACCGCAACGAGTTTCTCACCGACACCAAGGGCGAGGGGATTATGAGCTCCGTCTTTGAGTGCTATCAAGAATACAAAGGGGATATCCCCCGCCGTTCCACCGGCTCCCTCATCGCCTTTGAGACGGGAGAGGCGGTCACCTACGGCCTTTACAACGCCCAGCAGCGGGGCGAGCTCTTCATCGGCCCCGGCGTCCCGGTCTATGAGGGGATGATTGTGGGCCAGTCCCCCAAATCCGACGATATGGCCGTCAACGTCTGCAAGAAAAAGCATGTCACCAACATGCGGGCTTCCGGCTCCGACGAAGCCCTGCGGCTGACCCCGCCCCGCACCTTCAGCCTGGAGCAGGCGCTGGAATTTATCGCCGACGACGAGCTGGTGGAGGTCACCCCCAAAAACATCCGGCTGCGCAAGCGGATCTTAGACAACGCCCAGCGGATGAAAGCTGTTATGAAAAATAGGGATTAACCCATAGAAAAAGAGCCGCCATGAGCGGCTCTTTTTTTGCCTCTGCCGGGACGGCCGCCGCTGTACCGGCAGGGGCCTTATCAATCTAGCGGATCTTTTTTCTGTCATAGAAGCGGCGGCGCCCTCATTATAACATGATAATGTATATTATACAATATTATGTTATGCCTGGACCAGGATTATCACGGTATAATTTAGGTAACACTTTTCCAGGAGGTGGTGCCTTGTGAACCAAGTTGTCAAGAGGATCAAGGATCTGGCCGCAAAACAAAACCTATCCCAAAACAGGCTGGCGCAAAAGGCGCATCTGCCGCAAAGCACCATCAATTCCATCTTTAATTCTGTCAACGATTATCCCTCCATCCCCACCCTGGAGGCCATCTGCAAAGCCTTTGACATTACGGTGGCCGAGTTTTTCTCTGACGGCTCCACCCCCCGTTCCCTGACCCGGGAGCAGTATGCCATGTTCCAGCGCTGGAGCACCCTCACCGACGAGCAGAAGGAGCTGATCCTCAAGCTCATTGAGAATATGAAGTAAAGGCGCCCTCAAAAGGCGTCCCATTTTGATACAGGCCATAAAAAAGCCGTACCGCCAAAGCTTTCAGCGGTACGGCTTTTTTATTTTGCAGGTTTCTCTTTGTCCGGGCGGGATTGATCAGGTTCCAGTTCTATCGTTCCGTTTTTCTCCTCAAACTCCCGGATGCACTGGCGGATCAGGTAGAGGATCTGCCCATTGGCGGAGCGTCCCTCATACTTGGCGATGTAGTGCAGTTTTCCGTGGAGCTGGGGGTCAATTTCTATTCCCAGGTGCTTGTTCTTTTTATTTCGCATCAAATCACCGTCAGCAGAAATTTCGACCGGCCTGTTATTTTACATCCATAAACTTGTTCATCACAAGGCCGGTGGTCAGCTTGGGATAGAAGTAGGTGGATTTCTGGGGCATCTTCTCGCCGTTAGCGGCAATCCGGCCGATCTCCTCTACCTTGGTGGGGTTCATGATAAAGCTGAAGTTATAGGTGCCGTCCTTGACCTTGTCGATGGCCTCTTCCAGGGAGCGGGTGTAGTTTAAGTTCACCTGGTTCATCATGTTCTCCTTGTCAATGCCCAGGGCCTGCTCCAGCACCAGGGTGTGGAGGACCGACACGTCCAGGTTGCAGTAATCGTCGCTCATCTGGGGCTCAAACCGCTTCACCGCGTCCGGGTCGGTGAGGACAAAGAGGGTGTAGTCCTCCGCCCCGGCATAGAGGGCAAAGGCTTTTTTCCCCTGGGCGTAAAGCTCATCCAGCTTTTCTTCCATCCCCGCCAGGGGCAGGCCGGGGGTGATGTCGAAATAGGCCCGGCATTTTTCTTCCAGCTCCTTCAGGTCCACCTGGGGCATGTCCTTGATGAGCCGGTGGGTGGGGAACACCACCAGCCCCGGATGCTCCATGTCGCAGAGCATCATCATCACATAGTTGCCCGGATGGCTGTCGTCGGTGATGACCCCCTGCTCCCGCAGATAGTTGCGGATGTTGATGGCGGTTTCATACCGGTGGTGGCCGTCGGCTATATAAAGCTTGCGGGCGGCAAACTGGCCGCCGATGGCTTCCAGCACCGCCGGGTCATAGACGCACCAAAGGCGGTGGGTCACCCCGTCCCCATCGGTGAAGGAGGCGTCCGGCGCCCCTTCGGAGAGGCTGTCAATTAAGGACAGGGTGGTGTGCTCCGGGTCAATATACAGGGAATAGATCTGGCTAAACTGGCATCCGGTGGCCTTTTGCAGGTTAAAACGGTCGGTCTTTGCCTTGGAAAGGGTCTCCTCATGGGGCAGCACCACCCCTTTGGAGAAGTCCTCCACCTTCACCAGG
Source organism: Zongyangia sp. (assembly GCF_965361945.1). Taxonomy (NCBI): domain Bacteria; kingdom Bacillati; phylum Bacillota; class Clostridia; order Eubacteriales; family Oscillospiraceae; genus Zongyangia; species Zongyangia sp. Next base: position 7,729 of record NZ_CBDTOK010000057.1, read on the forward strand.
CAGATAAAGCCCTTGATCTTGTGGCGCTGGCCCCGGGCGGTGAATTCCTCTTCATAGATGTAGATCCCCTCCCGGCTGTCCTGGGCCAGGATTCCCTCCTCCAGCCAGGAGTTCAGGGTCTGGGCCGCCTGGGCATAGGGCTCCTCTCCCCGGGGCAGCTCCAGCCGGATGACGTTGCAGGGGTTTTCCTTGAGATAGTTCTGGCGCTGCTCCTCGCTGATGATGTCATAAGGGGGGCAGCAGAGTTTGCCGATCTCCCCCGCTTTTTCGGTAAAGCGCAGCCCTCTAAAGCCTTTGACTGTTGCCATGATATTTCCTCCATTTCCCGGGGGATCCGGCCCCCGCCCTGGGCTCGCGGCGTCCTTGCGCCCCGCCCGTTTTTCCATGGAACTATTATACCATCCTCCGCCCCATCCAGGCAATGGGTTTCTCCCCTTCAGGCAATTTGCGGGGATATTTTCACACAACTGGCAGGAAACATCGGTGGAAATTTCACGTTCTATTTACAAAAGAAGTAAAAATTTCTGCTATCATATTTTTTAACTAAGCTTTGGCGGCCGGTGCCGCAGAAAGAGTGTGCCTTCGGGCGCAAGGAAAGGAATGGTTTGACAAAATGGTTGAGGTGAAGCATCTAGTCAAGCGCTACGGCGTGAAAAACGCGGTAGATGACATCAGCTTCTCCATTGATTCCGGGGAGATTGTGGGATTTCTCGGGCCCAACGGGGCGGGGAAATCCACCACCATGAACATACTGACCGGTTATATCTCCGCCACCCAGGGAGAGGCAACCATCGGGGGCTTCGACATTCTGGAGGAACCCCTCAAAGCAAAAAAATGTATCGGCTATCTGCCGGAACAGCCCCCGCTGTATCTGGATATGACGGTGGACGGCTATCTTCAGTTTATGTATGAGCTCAAAAAGGTCTCCCTGCCCCGCAAGGCCCATCTGGACGAGGTCTGCCGGCTCTGCGGCATCGAGGGGGTCCGGGGCAGGATCATCAAGAACCTGTCCAAAGGCTACCGCCAAAGGGTCGGACTGGCCCAGGCCCTGCTGGGCAATCCCCAGGTCCTGATCCTGGACGAGCCCACCGTGGGGCTGGACCCCAACCAGATCATCGAGATCCGGGATCTGATCCGGTCCCTGGGAGAAAAACACACCATCATCCTCTCCTCCCACATCCTCAGCGAGGTCCAGGCAGTCTGCGACCGGATCATCATCATCAACGCCGGCAAACTCATTGCCGACGGCACCCCCGAGTCCATCGCCGCCTCCCTGTCCTCCGACCACAGCCTGGTGGCCCGGATTGAGGGCAAGCAGGAGCAGGTTCTGCCGGTTCTCAAGGGCCTGGGACAGGACGTTCAGGTGGACGTTGCCGGTCCCAGGGAGGAAAATGGCGCGCCGGATATTTACGAATACCACATCCAGAGCAGTGAGCAGCGGGATCTGCGCCGTCCCCTCTTCCGGGCCCTGTGCCAGAACAATATGCCCCTGCTCCTGTTAAAGACTTCGGAGCTG
>NZ_CBDTOK010000058.1:0-4362 GCF_965361945.1 Zongyangia sp.
ATCCTCAGCATCCTGCGCAATATGGTGCCGGGAACTCCCCAGGAAATGAGACAGGAGCCGCCGAATCTGGCGATTCAGATTACCAAGTACATTTATGCAAACTACGACCAGGATATCACCTTGCAGGACATTGCCGATGCGCTGCATATTTCTCCCCGGCATATCAGCCGCCTGTTTTATGAGTATTTCGGCACTGGGTTTGCAAAGACCCTAAGCATCTACCGGCTCAACTACGCCAAGAACTACCTGTGCGACACCGATCTGCCGGTGGAAGAGATCGCATCCCTGGTGGGCTTTTCCACCCCCAACGCCCTCTACCGGCTGTTTAAGGAGACGGAGGGCATGTCCATTGCCGAATACCGGAAAAAATACCGTTCCCATAGCAGGGAGGGCGAAAGGCTAAAATAAAAAGCAGAGCGCCGAAGCTTTTGCTTCGGCGCTCTATTCTTTTATTCTGCGATGCCAAACTGGTAGAGGGTAAACTGGTGATAGGTTTCTCCCGGCCGGAGGATGGGATCAGGGAAAGCGGGCTGGTTGATGGAATCAGGATAGCGCTGAGGTTCAAAGCAGATGCCGCTGCGGGAGACAAGCTCCTTGCCATACCGGTCCACATCTGCCCCGGTGAGGAAGTTGCCGCTGTAGACCTGCATCCCCTCGCAGTCGGAGTAAACCTTCATGGTAATGCCGCTCAGAGGGCTGTAAAGCCAAGCCTTTTCCTCCTCGGCGGCATTTTCAAAGCTGTAACAGTGGTCGATACCTCCCACAATATCCAACAGCCGGTCTTTCTGGGAGAGGACGTCCCCCACACAGATTTTCCTCCGCAGATCCAGGACTGTCCCCGCTACGTCGGCAAAGGTGCCGTCGGGCATGCCGGTGTCGTCGATCTGAAGATAGCGGCTGGCGTTAACCTGAACCTGATGGCCGCAGACATCCCCGCCCCGGCCTCCAGCCAGGTGGAAGAAGCTGTGGTTGGTCAGATTGACAATGGTAGGCCGGTCGGTTATGGCTTCATATTCGATACGCAGGGCATTGCCCTCCAGAGAATAGGAGACAATGGCGGAGAGCCGGCCTGGATATCCTTCCTCGCCGCCGGGGCTTATATAACGCAGCCGCAGGGTTTCCCCGTCGATCTGTCCCTGCCACACCTTGCGGTTAAAGCCTGCCTTTCCGCCATGGAGGTGATTGCTTCCGTCGTTCTGGGTCAGCTGATAGGTGATGCCATCCAGGGTGAAACGGCCGTCCCGAACCCGGTTGCCATAACGGCCTACCACACAGCCCAGATAGACGTTCTGCTTTTCATAATCCTCCACACTGCCCAGGGATAGGACTACATTGACTTCCTCTCCCTCCCTGTCCCTGACAAACAGGGACTGGACGGTGCAGCCATATTCCAGAATTTCCGTCTGAATCTGCCCATTAGAGAGGGTAAAAGCCTTCACTTCCTGACCGTCTCTGGTCTGGCCGAACACACGGCTTGTAATCTTTGTCATCCTTTCTTCCTCCTTTGCTGTCTCGCCTTCGGCGGAGAGCTGTTTTTCCATCCGCCAATAGTCTAAAATTCCGCCCTGCGCCCCGATGACCTGCTCGTGGGAAACTTCACGGTAGCCATGCTTTTCATAGAGGGGTTTGCCGGGGATGGAAGCATCCAGATACACCTGCCTTTGTCCGGCCTTTATGGCAGCCGCTTCCAGTGCCAGCAGAAGCCTGGTGCCATGCCCCCGCCCTTGATAGGCCGGGTGGATGTAGATCTGCCGGATCTCTTCCCCCCGCAGGCATCCCACCCCTACAGGTTCCTCTCCCTCATAGGAGAGGAGGACTAAGTCCTTTCCCAACCCTTCCTGGATATTCTCTAAGCTGTGATGTTCTAGGAACATGTCCACCGCTTCTTCACAGTAGACACCCGAATAGCTGCCCCGGACAGATGCTTCCACAATTTGGCGCACCAAGCCGCTCTGGTCAGGTGTCGCTTTTCTGATACTCAACTGCCTTCCCCCACTGCTTACTCAAAGTCCCGCCGGGTTATTCTGGGTAAAGTTCCAGCTGTCCCGGCACATGTCGTCTAAGCTTCTCTTGGCCTCCCAGCCGAAAACCGCCTTGGCTTTGGAGGGATCGGCGTAATATTCCCCGATGTCCCCAGGCCTCCGGGGATCGACTACATAGGGGATGGGCCTGCCGCAGGCCCGCTCATAGGCGGCCACCACCTCCAGCACGCTGCATCCCCGGCCGGTGCCCAGGTTTACCGCGTCTACCCCGGTGTGGCCGGACACGTATTCCAGGGCCTTCAGGTGTCCTTCGGCCAGATCGCAGACATGGACATAATCCCGTATTCCGGTGCCGTCGGGGGTATCGTAGTCGTTCCCAAAGACATGGAGTTTTTCCAGCTTGCCCACCGCCACCTGGCAGATGTAGGGGAGAAGGTTGTTGGGGATTCCGTTGGGATCCTCCCCGATGAGGCCGCTTTCATGGGCGCCGATGGGGTTAAAATACCGCAGGAGGGAGATGCTCCACTCCGGGTCAGAATGGCCCAGATCGGTGAGAATCTGCTCTACCATCAGCTTGGTGAAGCCGTAGGGATTCACCGGCCCGGTGGGGAATTCCTCCCGGTAGGGGATGGGGTTTTGGGGGCCGTAGACGGTGGCAGAGGAGGAGAATACCATCTTTTTGCAACCAAACTGCCTCATGACTTCGCAGAGGACCAGGGTGCCGGCTACATTGTTTTGGTAGTATTCCAGAGGCTTTCGCACCGATTCCCCCACCGCTTTCAGCCCCGCGAAGTGGATGACCGCGTCGATGTCGTAAGCGGAAAAAATCTGCTCCAGTCCCGCCCGGTCTCTGATGTCCACCTGGTAGAAGGGGAAAGCTTTTCCGGTGATCTGGGTGATGCGATGCACTGCCTCCAACTTTGCGTTGGAGAGATTGTCCGCCACCACAATGTCATAACCCGCCTGTAAAAGCGCCACACAGGTGTGGCTTCCGATAAAACCGGCGCCGCCGGTAATGAAAACCCTCATAGTCCCGTCCTTCCTTCCCACAGGGGGAATTTGTTTTCCTTTTTATTATAGCCCCAATTGGGCAGGGGTACAATAGAAAGGCTTGTCACAAAAAGAAAAAGAGCGGAGGAAAATCCCCCGCTCTTTTTCAAAGAAAGTTGAGAAATGAATTAGTCTACGTTAAAGTTGTCCGGATGCTCGCTCAGGCGGCCGATCTTGCCCAGGGTGTCGATGTAAGCCATATCCTCATCGGAGATGTTGAAGTCAAATACATCGGCGTTGTTGCGGATTCTGTCCTCATGAACGGATTTGGGCAGAGGCAGAACACCTTTCTGCAGCTCCCAACGGATGCAGATCTGCGCTATGGATTTGTTGTATTTGGCAGCCACTTCTTTGAGCAGGTCGTTGGAGAAAGCTTTGCCCTGCATCAGCGGGCCCCAAGACTCGACCAGGATGTTGTGCTCGTTGCAGTAGGGAACGGTTTCATCCTGATGGAAGGCGGGATGGTACTCCAGCTGGTTGACCATGGGTTTGATCTCTGCAACCTTCATGAGAGGCTCCAGATGATGGGGCATGAAGTTGCTGACACCGATCGCTTTGATCCGGCCTGCTTTGTACAGCTCCTCAAATGCTTTCCAGGTACCGGCATTGAGCTGCTGCCAGTCATGCTTATGGTTGTGAGGAATGGGCCAGTGGATCAGGTACAGATCCAGATACTCCAGGCCCAGATCCTTCATGGTTTTCTCAAAAGCGGCCAGGGTGGTCTCATAACCCTGCTCAGCATTCCACAGCTTGCTGGTGATGAACAGCTCCTCACGGGGAACGCCGCACTCTTTGATCGCCTGTCCTACGCCGACCTCGTTGCCGTAAACAGCAGCGGTGTCGATGTGGCGGTAACCCACCTTGATGGCGGTTTTGACGGCCTCGCAGACCTCGTCGTTGGGGGTCAGGAAGGTGCCGAAGCCCACGCAGGGGATTTTAACCCCGTTATTGAGCACATAGCAGTCTGTCAAGCTTTTCATGTTCATTGGTTTTCGCTCCTTTTTCTATAAATCTGTATTGATTTGCAGGCAAAATGAGCAACTATGGTTAGTATACACCATTTTTTCACTCAAAAAAAGACCATTTGGTAAACTTTTGAGTAAAAATTGATGTTTTGATATTTTGACGAAAAACAGGCGTTTTCCCCGTGGGAGTTTATCTATTTAGTCCAGGTCGAAATGATCCGGATGTTTGCCCAAGCGGCCGATTTTTCCCAGGGTATTGATGGTGGCCATATCCTCCGCAGAGATTTCAAAGCTGAAAATATCGGCGTTGTTTTTCATCTTCTCCACCGTAGACGCCTTGGGGAGGGGAAGGATCCCCCGCTGCA
>NZ_CBDTOK010000059.1:0-17116 GCF_965361945.1 Zongyangia sp.
ACCATTACAGTTTCCTTGACTGGTAACGATGGAGGTACCAACAGCTATACTATCGTTGTGACAAGGGAGAAGGATGGAGATATTCCTGAGCCGGAAACACCGGTATTAGACGATCTACAGCTCTCTCATGGAACTCTTGATCCTGAATTTGATTCCAATGTGACAGAATACAAGGCATCGGTGGCCTATGCGGTCAACAATATCCAGGTCAAGGCATTCTTTGCCGATGAGATTGCGGTGAAGATCAATGGCGTGGATGTCCAAAGCGGTATTTACTGTGATCCCATTCCTTTGTCTGTGGGAGAAAATACCATTACAGTTTCTCTGACCGGCAGCGATGGAGGCACCAATACCTATACCATCGTGGTGACACGCGCTGACCAGGAGATCCAGCCCGGCGGGGATGGAAGTATCAGCGGTGGCGGAAGTGACTGGAGATGGCCGGACGGCACAACTTCTGACACAGATACAGACAAAGATAAGGAGAATCCCAGCTCGGGTGACGCAGCGAATCTGCCTGTGGCGCTGGCCCTGCTGGCGGGAACATCCGCACTGATTGTCTTTGCCTCCCGCAAGAAAAAATAAATCAACATGCTAAAAAGTGCAGCCAATCATTTGGCTGCACTTTTTTTATGGAAAGGTAAAATTTTTCACTTTTGAATGGGCCTTTTGTGTGAAAACTAAAGGTGAGGTGATTGGATGTCCGTCAATTTTTACCGTGACAATCCGGACTTGAGGGAATACTTTCTTTCTTTGCCAGGCTATGTGCGCAATGAGCTTGCGGCCTCCGGCGTGGAAATCACCACCCTGGGAGAACTGCAGGAGTGTGCAGAACTGCTGAGGAAGGATCTGGACACCCGTGCCCAAGAACAGGAGAGGTGATTTATTATGGCCCATCAATATCGGGACCTGCACGAGATGATTCGTTTAGATGGAAGGATCAACCAATATTTTTCTTCGCTGCCTGTCTATGTACAAGAGTCAATCTGTGAAAGGGCAGACAAAATCCACAATGCTGAGACTCTGCGTCGTTATGCAGACAATTTGCTCAGCGGGGATAAATAAAAAAACCAGGCCCCTGTGAAAGGGGTCTGGCTTTTTTATTTTTTTACAGGGCCGGTTGTCTGTCCGATACAAAGTGTGACATCTACAACATCGTGATGCACTTCCTCTGTACGCTTTGGATCGGTAATGTTATCAAAGAGAAGCCGGGCAATCTGTTTATAATCCTGTTTGACAGTGGTGAGTCGAGGAAAAGAAAAATTCTCGTTGAGCCCATCAAAACCGACGATGGATAGATCCTCTGGCACCCGAAGCCCCAGATGCTGTGCCCCCATCAACACACCGATAGCCATAGTATCATTGGCGCAGGCAATAGCAGTGGGCGGATCGGGCAGGGACATATAATAGTTGACAATATCCAGGCCACAGCGAATAGAGCATTCAAAACCATGAACATATTCCTCTCGATAGGGGAGGTTATATTTCCAGCCAATTAACTGCTGATAGGCCTGCCTGCGGGCTTTGGCAGCAAAACTATTATTGTTCCCTGCAGCAAAAGCAATTTTACGATGTCCTAGCCGCACGAGATATCCCAACAATAAATCGATTCCCTGCAGATGGTTGGCGGTGACCGAAGAACACTTGAGGCTATCCATGGTTCGGTCAAATGACACTAGTTTCATGGAAGGGGGCACCCTCTTGTATAGTTCTGTCAGAGGACCGTCGACCACAATAATTCCTTTTGTCCGAATGGCTTGGCAGTAATCCAGATATTCTTGTTCTTGGATGTGGTTGTTGTCAATATTGCAGGTGAGTAAAGTGAGTTTATGTTCAAAGGCAAGCCGGCTTAGTTCCTTGAGCAGGAGTATAAAGTAGGCATTGGTCATATCGTGAATAAAAACTGCAATGGAGTTGGACGATTTTGAAAACAAGTTTTTCGCCATCTGATTTGGCACATAGTGATATTTCTGTATGACGGCGTTGACCTGCTCACGTACTTCCACAGAGGTGCGTTCTGGGGAATTGATGACGCGAGAAACGGTAGAAGGGGAAACATGGGCAAGCTTGGCAATTTCCCGGATTCCCAGATACTCCTTTTGCTTTTTCTGATTCAAAACGGGCACTCCTTTTTGTCCGAAACTGATGGCGACAGACGTACAGCTTTATTATAAAATATCATCTAAAAGAATGCAAGTAGATAGTGTGGTAAAGCGAAAAAGTATAGAACAACAAAAAAGGCTCCAAAAGGAGCCGAAGTATGGGGCAAATTATTTTTTGACTGGCCCAGTCGTTTCGCCAATGGAAAGGGCCACATCCACAATATCATGGTGCACCTCCGAGGAACGGCTGGGATCCACAACATCGTCAAAAAGAATTTGGGCGATTTTTTTGTAATCTTGCAATACCGTTGTCAGCCGGGGATAGGAAAAATTCTCTGTCAGCCCGTCAAAACCGGCAATGGACAAATCTTCAGGAACGCGGATGCCTACGGATTGGGCATACATTAAGGTGCCGATGGCCATGGGATCATTATTGCAAAGAATGGCAGTGGGCGGATCGGGAAGATTCATAAAGTAGTCGATGATTGCTTTACCAGAATGGGTAGCACGGTTGCCGCCTTCAAATTTCTGGCAGTAATCTTCTCGATAGGGGAGATTATGATGCCAGCCTATCAGCTGCTGATAGGCTTGTCGGCGCAATTTGGCCGCCTGCATTGTGGGAGAGTTAACCGTTGCAAAGGCTATTTTCCGATGACCCAGCTGAATCAGGTGGTTAAGAAGCAATTCAATCCCTTGATAGTGATTAGAAGTGACAGAAGAATAGTGAATGCTATCGACCTTGCAGTCAAAGGAAACCAGCTTAATTGAATCATGAAGATGCTCGTACATATTGCTGGGATGATTATCAATGGAGATAATTCCTTTAGTACGAACTGCTTGGCAATAGTTTAAATATTCGATTTCCTGATTTTTATTGTGAAGGGTACTACAAATTAATAGGTTATATTGATTTTTGAAAGCGATCTGTCCCAGTTCTTGAATGAGGAGGCCATAAAAAGGATTGGTAAAATCATGGATAAAAATAGCCAGAGAATTGGAAGACTGGGAAAACAGATTTTTTGCCATCTGGTTGGGCACATAGTGATATTCTTGAATAATCCGATTGACCCGTTCCCGCACACTGTCGGAGGTGCGTTCCGGATAATTGATCACCCGAGAAACAGTGGAAGGGGAAACATGGGCAAGCTTAGCGATTTCACGTACGCCAAGATATTGCTTTGGCTTTTTGGGGGCCACGATTTGCACTCCTTCTTACACAGAATTGAACTATAAAATTAATACACGGTATATATAAACAGATTATAATTCAACACCATATGAAAAGCAAGGGACAAAATGTGGAAGTGTGAAAGTGGCCAAGGAAAAATAGAAAAAATGTAAATTTTCTCTAGGATTTTTTTTGGCTATTTTTTTGTATTTTGGCGCTTGCATATCATTTCATGCGTGTGTATAATAATTGGAGACTATAAAATGGCGTAGTTATGCCGGTTTGTAGGCCCGCGCAGTAAAGAAAGATTGAGATGAAAAGGGGAGTGCGCAAAGTGCCAAAACGTAGCGACATCAACAAAATACTGATCATCGGATCAGGGCCGATTATTATCGGTCAGGCATGTGAGTTCGATTATTCTGGAACGCAAGCATGTAAAGCCTTGCGGAAACTGGGATACGAAGTCGTGCTGGTCAACTCCAATCCTGCTACCATCATGACAGATCCAGACATGGCGGACGTTACCTTTATTGAGCCGCTCAATGTAGAAAGACTGACTGCGATTATCGAGCAGGAACGTCCGGACGCCCTGCTGCCCAATCTTGGCGGACAGTCTGGACTTAACCTTTGCTCCGAGCTATATAAGGCAGGTGTCCTGGACAAATATAATGTGCAGGTCATTGGAGTCCAAGTCGAGGCAATTGAAAAGGGCGAGGACCGCATTGAATTTAAGAACACCATGGATAAGCTGGGCATTGATATGGCGCGCTCTGAACCTGCCTATTCGGTAGAGGAGGCCGTTAAGATTGCGGAGAAGCTGGGTTATCCGGTGGTAGTCCGTCCGGCCTATACCATGGGCGGCGCTGGCGGCGGACTCGTTTACAATGTGGATGAACTGAAAACAGTGGTCAGCCGTGGCATCAGCGCCAGCTTGATTGGCCAGGTTCTGATCGAGGAATCGGTACTTGGTTGGGAAGAGCTGGAACTGGAAGTTGTCCGCGACAGCAAAAACCAGATGATTACCGTCTGCTTCATTGAAAATATTGACCCGGTGGGTGTGCATACCGGAGACTCTTTCTGCAGCGCGCCTATGCTTACCATTTCTGAGGATCTCCAGAAAAAACTGCAGGAGCAGGCTTATAAAATTGTCGAAGCAGTCCAGGTCATCGGCGGAACCAATGTACAGTTTGCCCATGATCCAGAAACCGGACGTGTGGTGGTTATCGAGATTAATCCCCGTACCTCCCGCTCTTCGGCATTGGCCTCCAAGGCGACAGGTTTCCCCATTGCGCTGATTTCCGCAATGTTGGCCGCCGGACTCACCTTGGATGAAATTCCCTATTGGAAAGAGGGAACTTTGGATAAGTATAAGCCCTCCGGCGACTATGTGGTTATTAAATTTGCACGCTGGGCATTTGAAAAGTTTAAAGGCTCGGTAGACAAGCTGGGCACACAGATGCGTGCTGTCGGCGAAGTCATGAGTATTGGCAAAAACTACAAGGAAGCACTACAAAAAGCAATCCGCAGTCTGGAAATCGGACGGTATGGTTTGGGATTTGCCAAGGACTTCCATGAAAAAACATTGGATGAGCTGTATGCGCTGGTGGGAACTGCCACCAGTGAGCGGCAGTTTATCCTTTATGAAGCCATTCGCAAAGGCGCGGATCTGAACCGGCTCTTTGAACTGACCAAAATCAAGAAATATTTCTTGGAGCAGATGAAGGAACTGGTGGATCTGGAGGAAAAACTCCTATCCTATCGGGGCGAGGAGCTGCCGGATGATCTGCTGAAAGAAGCGAAACTCGATGGTTTTGCAGATAAATATTTGGCCAAGATTCTGGAGATTCCAGAGGAGAAGATTCGGGCGCAGAGAGAAGCTATGGGCGTTGTAGAAGGCTGGGAGGCTGTACCTGTCAGCGGTGTGGAAAATGCGGCCTACTACTTCTCTACCTATAATGCCAAGGATTCCTCTCCCGCCCCCTCTGAGCGCAGAAAGATTATGATTCTGGGCTCCGGCCCCAACCGCATCGGCCAGGGTATTGAGTTTGACTACTGCTGTGTCCATGCGGCGTTTGCCCTGCGGGATTTGGGATTTGAGACCATCATTGTCAACTGTAACCCTGAAACAGTATCCACAGACTATGACACCTCTGATAAGCTCTACTTCGAGCCGCTGACATTAGAGGACGTTTTGAGCATTTACCATAAAGAGAAACCGCTGGGAGTTATTGCCCAGTTTGGCGGACAGACGCCGTTGAATCTTGCCTTTGAGCTGGAAAAAGCGGGAGTCAAGATCCTGGGAACCTCTCCTGACGCCATTGATCTGGCAGAAGATAGAGACCGTTTCCGCGCTATTATGGATGAGCTGCAGATTCCCATGCCCGAATCTGGTATGGCCTCCACCATTGATGAGGCTTTGGAGATTGCCAAGAAGATTGGCTATCCGCTGATGGTTCGTCCCTCCTATGTTCTGGGCGGCCGGGGCATGGAAGTAGTTCACGACGACAGCATGCTCAGGGAGTATATGGCCCAGGCGGTAGGTGTCACACCAGAGCGGCCTATTTTGATCGACCGATTCCTACAGCATGCCACCGAGTGCGAGGCGGACGCCATCAGTGATGGAGAGCATGTCTTTGTGCCTGCGGTTATGGAGCATATTGAGCTTGCAGGTATCCACTCCGGTGACTCGGCATGTATTGTACCGTCTATGACCATTCCAGAAAAACATGTAGCCACCATCAAAGAGTATACCAAGAAGATGGCCAGGGCATTGGGCGTCAAAGGACTTATGAACATGCAGTACGCCATTGCCGATGATAAAGTCTACGTGCTGGAAGCAAATCCCCGTGCATCCCGTACAGTGCCGCTGGTTTCAAAGGTGTGCAATATCAATATGGTCCGGGCAGCTACTGAGATTATCACCTCTGACCTGACCGGTAAAAAAGATACAGTAGTGAACCTCAAAGAGCATATCTTCCCCCACCATGGTGTGAAGGAAGCGGTGTTCCCCTTCAATATGTTCCAGGAGGTTGACCCGGTATTGGGGCCCGAGATGCGTTCCACCGGCGAGGTGTTGGGACTTTCCAACTCCTTTGGTGTTGCGTTCTTCAAATCCCAGGAGGCTACCCAAACTCCGCTGCCCACGTCCGGCAGTGTGCTCATCAGTGTCAACGATTCTGACAAGGATGAGGTGGTAGAGCTGGGCCGCGGTTTCGAGGAAGTTGGCTTTAAGATCTATGCCACTCGAGGCACCTATAATCTACTTAAAGCAAATGGGGTCAATGCTACTCTTATTAAAAAACTCCATGAGGGCAGACCAAACATTGTCGACGCAATTACCAACGGGGAGATTAATCTGGTCATCAATACCCCCATTGGCAAACAGGGCTCCAACGATGACAGCTATATCCGTAAGGCTGCTATCAAAAACAAGGTGATCCAGATCACCACCATGGCTGCGGCCAAAGCGGCGGTGATTGGTATCAAAGCGGCCTCCAACCCAGAGATCAATAAGGTTAAATCCCTTCAGCAGTATCATAAAGAGATCATTGAAAAATAAATCTTCTCTGCTCTATACAAAGCGGCGCCTGAGGCGCCGCTTTTTTGTTGCTTCATTATTTTACACGACCTTTACCCGTCCATCAGGTGGATTATAACTGCCCATGCTATGATGAAACAAACACATAAACAGGAGGATATTTTATGAAGAAGCGCATTTTAAGCGCCATTATGGCTGTAATCATTGGACTTGCCGCTATTATCCCTGTGTTTGCAGAGGGCGAGGCAGCAGACCATCTGGTGATTGCGGCTTTTTATGCAGGCGCTGTGGATGAAGAGGGAAATGCGGCAAGCGGTGTGCCAGTTTCCCATAGCTTTATCGAGATCTATAATCCCACAAATGAGGAAATTTCACTGAACGGTTATTCAATTCAGTATCAGCCCTATCCCACCCAGTTTGCTGAGCAGCGCAGTGGATGGGAGGTATTTACCTTTGACAGCAGCGCTGTGATTCCCGCCAAATGCTCCTATTTGATCGGCTGCGGCACAAATGATACAGATGGTTCTGTAGAATTGACCCAGTTTGATGCCCAATGGGAGGATGTATCCCTTTGTACCAAAGGGGGAAAAGCAGTGCTTCTGAGCACGACAGCGCCTTTGGGGGATGAGGTTGTCAACCCCTTTAACACAGATGGTGAAGGTACAAAAGTGGATGGTTATGTGGATATGATCGGTACCGCAGGCAACGACCAAGGGGAGACTGACGCAATTGACGGCTGCGAGACAAATCCGGTGGCGGGACAATCTAAGAAAAAAGGTTTTATCCGCACCGACCGGAATGTAGATACCGATGACAATGGAGCAGATTTTGAGGTTGTCGATTATAGCGATCCCTCGCCCGCAATGCCCCGTTCTCTGGCGGACGGTCCGCTGGAGCAGGAGGATCCCGGCGAGACTGATCCAATCGTGACAGTCAATTACAAGAGTGAGAACGGAAAGATTCAATATCTTGGCAGTTATTCTGTAGGAGCTAGCAATCCCGACGGTGGTGTCGCAGAGATTGTCAAATATAATTCTGACAATCAAAAGATGTACATTGTCAGTGGACAGGAGCAGCAGATCGATATTGTAGACCTCTCTGGGCTCAAAGACGGGGATACCAGTTTTTCCAATGCGGTTTCTCTAAAACTGGATGCCATGGCAGCGGAGCACGGATTCGACTGCGGAGATATTACCAGTGTAGATGTTAACACCCAACGGGATCTGATTGCTGTAGCGGTCCAGGCCGCGGCATACAATCAAGCTGGAGCAGTTGTCCTGCTAGATTATGACGGCAACTACCAGACACATTTTTCCACCGGTGTGCAGCCGGATATGGTCTGCTTCACACCTGACGGAAACGCTGTGCTGACCGCGGATGAAGGCGAGCCGAGAAATGGATACGAAGCTGGAGAGGATCCTGCCGGCTCTATTACCATGGTTGATCTGAGCCAAGGAATTGACAATGCAACGGCACAGACTGTAGGCTTTGAGAAATTTGATGCCCAGAGAGACAATTTGGTCAATGAAGGTGTACTGCTGAAAACTGGCCTGATGCCTTCTCAGGACTTTGAACCAGAATACATTGCGGTCAGCGCAGACAGCAAGACCGCCTATGTCTCGCTGCAGGAGGCAAACTCTATTGCGGTTTTCGACCTGACAGAGCAGGAGTTTATCTCTGTCAAAAGCTTGGGCCTTAAGGATCACAGCCAAGCTGGCAATGAAATCGATGCGCTGAGAAATGATCAGGTGGAACTGAAAACCATGGAAAACCTCTATGGCGTCTATATGCCCGATGGCATTGCCTGTGTCGATATCGGTGGTGTGGATTACATTTTGACGGCCAATGAGGGCGACGCTTCAGAATGGGAAGAGTATGCAAATATTAAAGAGGTATCTTTGGATCCTGATGCTAAGGATACAGAAGTATTGGACGCTGGTAAAATTGATGGTTTGGATGATCAGGACGGAACTGTTAATTTTATGCTGGGGGGACGTTCCTTCTCCATCCTGCGGGCATCTGATCTGACGACTGTTTATGAAAGCGGCAGCGATTTCGAAAATATAACAGCACAAAGCTGGAACAAGGCCTTCTTCAATACTTCTAACGATGAGGTAGGGATGGATAAACGCAGTGCAAAAAAAGGTCCTGAACCAGAAGATATCAAAACACTCCAGGTAGGGGAGACAACCTATGCCTTTATCGGTCTTGAGAGGATCAGCGGCGTGATGATGTATGACATTTCCGACCCGACTAATGCCTCTTACGTGGACTACATCTCCACCCGGGATTACAGCGAGGATGTCAAAGGTGATGTATCGGTGGAAGGACTCTGCACCATCCCGGCGTCATTAAGCCCCACCGGATATCCCTTGGTGCTGGCGGCCCATGAGGTCTCCGGCACGGTTGCCGTCTATTCTCTGACTGAGGGTTATATCGCACCTCAACAGCCGGTAGATGAAAATCCCTCCATTCCAGGCAGTAACAACAGTGATGCGAACATAGATTTCACCGATGATTCTGCAACAGCAATAGATCCAGAGAAAGAGAACCCCAACACAGGTGGTCCGGCGCTGCGGGTTGAACCGGCGATTCTCTGGACCATGGCTGGTTTGGCTGGTTCGGGCGCAATACTCAGTCTTGTTATTGGAGAAAGGTACCAGTAAATATCTAGAAAAAAAGCAGCTGGACATCCAGCTGCTTTTTTGTTTTGGATCATGAACTAAAATTTTTATGATCCGATAAGTTGGAAAGTATCCTTGAGAGTGGTATAATACATTTACAATTTATATGCCACAAAAAAAGAGAAGTGAAATGTCATATTTATTGGGCATTGATTTGGGCACATCCAGTGTAAAATCGTTGATTATCGATACAGAGGGTCATATTATTAGCGTAGGTCAGGAAGACTATGATTTTGATATTCCGCAAATTGGTTACGCAGAAAATGATCCTATGGTGTGGTGGAATGCCACCAAGAATACCATCCGTACAGCGCTTGCCAAAGGTAAAATCATACCGAGCGAAATCAAAGGCATTGGCTTTTCCGGTCAAATGCATGGCCTGGTTGCTGTAGATAAGAACGGCCAAGTGGTGCGCAAGGGAATTATCTGGGCGGATCAGCGCAGTTCTGAGCAAATTAACTTTGTCAAGGAAAAGATCGGATTAGAAAAATTTTCTAAGGTAACCCTCAACGCGCCAGCTACAGGGTTTATGCTCCTTTCTCTTTTGTGGGTGAAGGACAACGAGCCGGAAAACTATAGGAAAATTGATAAGGTTATGATGCCCAAGGACTTCATTAGAATGAAGTTGACGGGAAAGATCGGCACCGAATCAGTAGATGCTTCCAGCTCGGTGGCTTTTGATACTGCCGGCCGCCATTGGGCCTGGGAATTGATCGATGAACTGGGATTGGAAAGAGACTTATTTCCTGAGTGCAAGGAAGCTTGCGATATTGCGGGAGAAATTATCCCGGAAGCGGCGGCAGAGACAGGCCTTACAGTGGGGACTCCTGTGGTCTACGGCGGCGGAGATCAGCCAATGCAATCGGTAGGCAATGGCTTGGTGCGTCCGGGCTATGTGGCCTCGAATATCGGCACAGCCAGCCAGATTGCCTGCTGTGTAGACCGTCCGGTCTATGATCCTCAGCTGCGTACCAATACATTCTGCCATGCGGATAAGAATATCTGGACCATCCTTGGGGCCAGCCTCAATGGAGGGATCGCGCAAAAATGGCTGAGAGATAATATCTTTTATAAGGAGAGCTTTAAGAAGCTTGATGCAGAGGCGGAAACTATTGAACCTGGCAGTGAAGGTTTGATTTTCCTTCCTTATCTGTGTGGAGAACGGACTCCCTGCTTGGATCCTTTATCCCGGGGCATCTTTTTCGGCCTGACCATCAAACATACCAAGGCCCATATGGTCTGTGCAGTAATGGAGGGCATGGTCTTCTCTCTGAAAGACGGCCTGGAAATATTTAATTCCCTGGGCGTTACAACGGACAAGATCATCGCGTCTGGCGGAGGTGCCAAGAGTCCGCTTTTGCTGCAGATGCAGGCGGATGTTTTTGAGCAGGATATTTATACCACCGAGAGTAAGGAACAGGCTAGCTTTGGAGCGGCCATTTGTGCAGGTGTCGGCGTAGGAATTTATGACAGCCTGGCGGCAGCATGCGATCAGTTAATTGTCATGAGTCCGGTTGTTACCCACCCTATCCCTGAAAACAGCAAGGTTTATCGCCAGCGTTACCAGGTATATAAACAGCTTTATGGGCGCAATAAAGACCTATTTTCACTGCTGTAACCACTGTAAAACATGACAAATTTAAAGATGTAAAAATGACAGAGTTGCCAATTTTATCAAAACCCGGGAATTACTGATTTACTTTACCCTGCGCAAGGACTATAATGGCCTTGTACACCAAAAGATGTACGTACAAATTTCATCACTTATTTTGAAACGGAGGTTTTTCCCATGTATGAGAAGCTGGTAAAACTCAATCCCGATTTGAAAATTAAGAAAGTCTCCAATGACAACTTTAGAAGATATGGCTTTATTGTGGAGGGCTATGATGTTTCTGCTCTAATTGCCAAAGCAAAGGAAATTGTCAAGATACCGGCTGCTGGCTGCGACTATCATGCGTCGGTGCCAGAACTGGAAGCATTGGCTCCTAAGGATCTGCTGGAGCAGATGCACTATGGTGAAATGCCTATGCAGATCGGTACCTGTGCAGGATTTGGAGACAGCATTGGCGCACTGGAATATCACAAGGGGGATGAAACTGTTATTGCAGTAACCGACTGTGTGATCCTGATCGGATGTCAGTCTGACATTGTGGACGGCAAATTTGATACCAAAGATGCAGAAGCTTTCTATGTACCGGCGGGTACAGTGTTGGAAACCTATGGTACATGCCTGCACTACGGTCCCTGCAATGTAGAAGAGACCGGATTTATTACACTGGTCTGCCTGCCTCAGGGTACCAATATGCCTCTTGAAAAGCCTGTAGTGGTCAAAAATCTGGAAGATAAAATGCTGCTGGCCAAAAATAAATGGGTCATCTGCCGTGAGGGAACCAGTGAGGCGAAAGATGGCGCTTATGTAGGTATCGTGGGAGACGACTTTAAACTGAAAATCAAATAAAATAATCTTTGAAGCGGATGGGGAGACCTGTCCGCTTTTTATTTACAGAAAAACACCCCGCATTTGTTGAAATGCGGGGTGTTTTGTTTTTATCTGCAATTTTATTTTGCGATGGAAAGCAGGCAAACGCCATTGCCGGTGATTTCATATTCACCAAAGTTTGCCGGTACAAAGATGCTGTCTCCCTTATTGTAAGGAGCACTGCCGCCATCCCACTTGACCTCGCCAGAGCCGGAGAGGAAAAGCAGATGATGGAAGGAATCTGCGCCAGTGGCCTGTTTGGCGCTGGATTCTACCTCAAGGCGATAGACGGTGAAGTACTGGCAGTCAGCCACCCAATATTTCTTAAATCCGTCAAACACCTCAGGCTCTGGTTTCGGGAGAATTACGGTTTCAGGCGGATTGTAGTTCATAACATCAGCGGATTCTTCCAGCTGGAAGGGGAATTCGCAGGGACGGCCATAGTTATACATGGAATAGGTTGTATCAGAGTTCTGCTGAATTTCTGCCAAAAGGGTGCCTTTGCCCACTGCGTGAATGATGCCGGAGTTGACCATAATAGCATCTCCCGGCTTCACAGGAACAGCAGAAATCATATCCATGATGGTGCCGTCATTCACCTTCTGAATATACTCTTCGCGGTTGGTTTTTCTGTTAAAACCATAATAAGTAATAGCATCAGGCTCGCATTCCACATAGTACCACATTTCGGTTTTTCCAGGCTCGTGTTCTACACGATAAGCATATTCGTCGGTGGGATGCACCTGCAATGTAAGATCCTGATCAGAGTCAAGGAATTTTACCAGCAGCGGGAAGCGGTCATATTTCTGGCCTACGGTTCCAACTACATCATAGCCTTCCTCTTTCATAGCTGCGATGTAAGCGGAAAGTGTTTTTCCTTTATGGTTGCCAGATACAACGATGCTTTCTCCATTTTTATGACAAGAAAGCTCCCAGCTTTCAGCGGTGATTTCATATGGGGTGTCAAATTTGCCGTATTCATCTCTCAACCGGCCATGGCCGCCATGAGGATAGTCCTTGTAAGCAGGACGCAGTCGAATGGGTTGCAACATAAATTTCATCCTCCTATAAATGAAATGAGTCGATTGCTATCGGCCGAGTCGTATTATTAAACTCTGATTACTATTAAACAATATTTTCAGAGGAATAGCAATATCTTGAATGAAATATTGTAGAAATGTAGTAAAAATTAAGAAGATTTTTGGTTATATATTTTTAGAATTCTGCGAACGCCGCTGATTTCCATCTGGGAAAAGTTCAGAACTTAAGATTAATAGCCTCACCATAAAAGAAGGAATACAATTTTTCGGCGTTGACCGCATGGTAATTTCAGCGTATACTGAAAAAGATGAATGAAAGGGATAGGAGGCTTTTATGAAAAGAATCGGAATAATTGGAGCAATGCCAGAAGAAGTGGCGATCCTGAGAGATAGGTTAGGTGAAGTAAAACGTTACCACCAGGGCGGCATTGACATAGATGTGGGAAGCTTGGACCAGAAAGAGGTAGTTTTGTGCTGCTGCGGTATGGGAAAAGCCAGTGCAGCCGCCGCAACCCAGCTGCTGATTACTGGCTTTGGAGTAGATATGGTCATTAACAGCGGCATTGCGGGAAATATGACTTCTGCCCTCGGAGTAGGTGATGTAGCGATTTCCCAGATGGTTACCTACCATGATGCCACCCTGTCTATGCTCAGCCAGAGCTATCCTTTTTTAGAGCGCTTTCAGGCGGACGAAAAAATGGTACATGCGGCGCAGAAAGCCTGCGAGGAGCTGGATGTTCACTTTGCTGTGGGAACCATTGCTACAGGAGATCAGTTTATTTGCGAGAGCGAAGTGAAAAGCAGGATTGCAAAAGAATACGCTCCTCTTTGCGTAGAGATGGAAGGAGCGGCGATAGCCCACATTGCGATGAAAAACGATGTGCCTTTTGTCATCATTCGTTCTATGAGCGATGACGCAGATGAAGGCGCGAAAGAGAAATTGGTGGTAAAAAAATTTGACATCACCGAGTATTGCCAGACGGCAAGCTCTATTTGTGAGCATATGATCTACCATCTATAAAGAAAAGCGCGGCAATTGCCGCGCTTTTTTAGAGCTCGTATGATGGGATGGAAGGAAATACGAAACCAAGCGATCAACGGTCATACACCATCTGTATATAATCAAGTGTATGAAATCCGTATTTTTCATAAAGTCGTTTGGCATCTGGATTGGAGGGGCATACCTCTAGCCGGATACGACTGAATGTTCGGTATTCCTCCTGGAGCCACTGTAAGAAATGGGAACCAATGGTTTTTCCCCGAAACTCTGGTTTTATGTAAAGCTGCTCGAGCCAGACCACCCTACCGCCCGACTCATTGCTCCAGGTGAAGGCAAGGAGAGCATAACCTACCGTGATGTCGTCCTGCTGTATGATCACTGCCCGTAGGTAGGGGCTATGCTGGATGACAGCGTCAAAGGTTTGGGAGATATAGCCGACATTGGCCTCATATAGTGTGGCGCCACCGCGATAAAAGTCTACCACCATAGGAATAAAGCTATCTCGGTCATCTTCGGTAATATCGCGGATTTTTAGCATAGAATTTCCTCCTTCTTTTCATGGTCTGTCACTTTATTTTATGCGGGATTGCGCTAGGCTGTGAGTGCTATCTCAAAATAGGTAGACCTTCTCCAGAGTCTATGTGCATATTTTACAAAGATCGATGTGAAACCAGTTGCAAATCCAAAGGCACCATTGTATATTTACGCTGAATCATTTATAATATTTCACGGTTGTATTATCAAAACTTTGCCGCATCTGCGGTAGGAGGAATGAACTATGCAAAATTTTAGTTTCTACATCCCAACACGTCTGTTTTTCGGCAAGGGTGAGCTAGGCAGAATCGCTACAGAAAAGCTCCCCGGGAAAAAAGCGCTGATTGTCACTTCCAGCGGCACATCCATGAAAAAATATGGTTACCTGGACCGCCTGACCGCGCTTTTGAAAGAGAATAAGACAGATTATGTGATTTTTGATAAGATCCTGCCCAACCCTATCAAATCCCATGTTATGGAAGGCGCTGCACTGGCCAAATCCGAAGGCTGTGACTTTGTTATCGGCCTAGGCGGCGGCAGCAGCATTGACGCCTCCAAGGCCATTGCAGTAATGGCCACCAATGAGGGGGATTACTGGGATTACATCAGCGGTGGTTCCGGCAAAGGCATGCCGGTGCCCAACGATCCTTTGCCCATCATCGCCATTACAACGACTGCAGGAACCGGCACTGAGGCCGATCCTTTTACTGTCACCACCAAGGAGGAGACAGGCGAAAAGATTGGATTTGGCTACGATAAGACCTTCCCTGTCTTTTCTATCATTGATCCGGATCTCATGATGAGCGTTCCTCCGAAGCTTACTGCTTATCAGGGATTTGACGCCCTGTTCCATGCAACGGAAGGCTATATTGCATCTGTAGCCAATCCCATCAGTGATCTGTTTGCTCTGAAGTCCATTGAACTGATCGGAAAATATCTGGCCCGTGCGGTGAAAGATGGCAGCGATGTGGAGGCAAGATCCTATGTCGCTCTGGCCAATACCCTTTCCGGTATGGTGGAGTCCACTTCTGGCTGCACCTCTGAACATTCCATTGAGCATGCAATGAGCGGTTACCATCCGGATCTACCTCATGGTGCCGGGTTGATTATGGTTTCTGTGGCTTACAATACCCTGTTTGCGGACAAGGTGCCAGATCGCTTTATTGCCATGGCAAAAGCGCTGGGAAAAGAAGATGCAAAAGATCCTATGGATTTTGTGGAGATGCTTAAGAAATTGCAGAAAGACTGCGGAGTCGACGAACTGAAGATGTCGGAATACGGCATTAAGAAAGAGGAGCTTCCTCAGATGGCAAAGCATGCGAAAGACACCATGGGCGGACTGTTTGAAGTTGACCGCTATCAGCTTTCTATGGATGAGGTTGTCTCTATTTTGGAGAAATCCTATCGGTAATGCCTTCAAAATCCGGGCCCTATGGGTCCGGTTTTTTATATTTAGCAGTTGCTGGCAGAATAGTTACAAAAATCGTTTGGTTTTTGCAAGAGAATCTTCATTGACATGCACTATATAAACAGCATATAATTTGAAAATGCGTTAGAATTGTGTTGCGGTTGTCCACATCACAAATGAAACAACAAGTGGAAGAAGGAACCGGACGATGAAGAAAATTTGGAAACATACTGCCTTTCTGATGTCATCTGCAATAATGATGGTGATGTCGACTTTGCAAACCTTTGCAGGAAACGGTGGTCCTTCAGTTATGACCCAAGGAAACCCGGCCACTGGGGATACTTCGGGGATGATGCTGGGAATCATGGCGGTCCTGTTGGGAGCCTCACTTCTTGCTATTGTGGCAGTGGCAGTGATTTCTGCCAAAAAGAAGAAAAAATAAGAGTTTTCCCCGACGTTAATTGGTTAAAACGTCGGGGTTTTCTTTTGTATAGATTGTGTTATAATTGTATCAGTTTCATCCATTTTAAGAGAGAGAAAAAATAAAGCAAAGGACGTTTGAAGAGGGGAAGGACGGGCAGAACATCTCTGCCGAAAAAGTAGGAAAAGAGGGTTTTACCGTGCTCAGGATTGTCAAACAGCTCCAAAGAGAAAAGTGCGATTGTGGAAGAGAGCATACACTTACCATTCGAGAGATTATTCTGGAAAGCGGAGCAATCTATAAACTGAAAAATGTGTTAGAAAAAGTGGAGCTTGATGGAAACGCCTGTATCATTTGTGACAGAAACACGGATGTTGCGGCAGCAAGTGCTGTCTCTCAGGTTTTGAACAGCGAAGAGAAGGTAGTTCTTGATTCCCCCCAGATCCATGCGGATGAAAAAAGTACACAGTTTGTCCTGGACCAGATGGGGAGGCCCGACTATCTGATTGCTGTGGGAGCAGGAACCATTCACGATATCACCCGATATTGCGCCCATGAAAGAGGCATCCCTTTTATTTCTATTCCTACAGCCCCTTCTGTAGATGGATTTGTATCCACCGTATGCGCTATGACCTTTCGTGGAGCAAAGGTGACGACGCCGGGAATTGCTCCCATTGCGGTCATTGCGGATACTGATATTTTTGCTGATGCTCCGAAACAGCTGATTGCTTCAGGGGTAGGA